>JAHEOB010000066.1 GCA_018610095.1 Halothece sp. MAG | reverse complement strand
TTGCATTATTTACCATTTTACAAGGCTTTTCATCCACTTTATTAGTTCCCAATTTAAATCGCATTGTTGAATGGGTACAAGAGGGAACACTGGATTTTGTTCTTCTCAAACCCATTAGTAGCCAATTTTGGTTATCAACCCGTACCATTTCGCCATGGGGCGTTCCCGATTTATTATTTGCGATTGCCTTAATTGCTTATGCCGGGAACCGTTTAGACTTACCACCTTCTAATTATTTTGTGAGTCTAATTCCCATTCTGTTTGGATTAATTAGTTTATATAGTTTGTGGTTTATGTTAGCGGCAACCAGTATTTGGTTTGTCAAAATTTATAACGTCACTGAAGTATTACGAGGCTTAATTGATGCAGGAAGATATCCCATTGCTGCTTATCCTGCCATTTATCGGTTCTTTTTTACCTTTATTATTCCTGTTGCCTTTTTAACCACTGTACCTGCTGAAGTCATGTTAGGTAGAAGCGAAGTCAGTTGGATTATTGGTTCAGGATTCATTGCCCTTTTCCTATTAACCCTTTCTGCTTTATTCTGGCAATTTGCACTCCGCTTCTACACCAGTGCCTCTAGCTAACGGTCTGCGAATTTTATTTTACGTTCCCTGGTTTACAAACATTATAATCCTGATGAGAAACCACTGCTTCTGGCACAATGTTACTTCCTTCATCACGACAAATTAAACGGTAATTCCGATTAATGGGAATACTAATCATAAAGCGATTATGACGTAATCGTTTTCCTTTAAATCGGCGATAATTACTATCTTTGTTTAATTGAAAAATAATTTTTCGTGTTTTTTTAACGACATTTTTGGGAAATGATCTTAAATCAATGGGATCATATCTAAAACTTTCTTCCCATGCCTGACGTTGCTTTTTTCTCCTAATCCGATCCGCTTCTTTTTGTTGACATCTATGGCATACTTGTCCATAACCTTGATGGCCACAGGCGAAGCGTTTTTTTCTTTTTACCATTTCAATCATCTCCTATTCCTTTTAAACAGAGAATTTCACCCTTCAGTCACTAAGGCTGACCGTTGTGATGAAAATATGCCTCTTATTTAATCGTAATAGCTAATTCATACAATGATTCATCTAGAATCTCCATGGATTTGGAAACTTTAATTAGACGCAGGCGTAACATTCGCGTTATTGGCTTTGATGATGCCCCGTTTGTGCGAGAAAAGAAAGGTAATGTTCCTGTAGCAGGGGTGGTTTGTGCCGGAACTCGTTTTGAGGGGATGCTATGGGGAAGGGTGCAACAAGACGGTTGGGATGCTACGGAAAGCCTTTGTCAATTGTTAACAAACAGTAAATTTTGGGTTCAGCTACATTTGGTGCTTTTGGATGGGTTAGGGTTTGGCGGTTTCAATTTGGTGGATTTACCCACCATGGCAAAAAGATTACAACTCCCGTGTGTCGCTTTGATGCGACGTTATCCCGATTTCAAAAAAATCCAAAGGGCTTTATCACATTTTCCTGATCAAGCAAAGCGCTGGCAATGTTTAGAAAATGCCGGTACCATTTATCATTATCCACCCTTTTTCTTTCAAGTTTGTGGAGAACAACCTGATATCATTGCTCAGGCGTTAGAGCAAGTTACGGATTGTGGTAAAGTTCCAGAAGCGTTACGGTTAGCCCATCTCATTGGGGCGGCTGTAATTAAAGGGGAAAGTGGTTCTCAAGCCTAACCATTAATCCGTTTTCACTGGGAAAAATTGGGTTCAAATCGAGCTAATGCATAAGCCCCTTTCGTTTCTAAAGCGGTAATTTCATTAGCGTGGTTTCTCAATTCTTTGAGTTTATCAGGATGGGTTAAAATTAACGTGGATTCATTAGGGTGTTGTTGCATTAAATAGCCGATCGCGCTGTTTTCATCAGAGAAAAATTCGAGATTCTTTTGTCGATAAAATACCACACTCGGCTTTTTCATTCCAATCATAATTAATTCTTCCCCACCTTGTCTAACCTGGGGTTCTAATTGCGCCAATTCTCGCAACGGTTGTTGTCGCAACTCATCGATCAAAAAAAAGGTAGGTTGCAATACGAAAATAAAAGTTAGTAGCATTGCCCCTAAATTCACTCCCCACAACCAACGACGATATTGTTTCCAAATCAATCCTAAAATTAATAAGATGGCTGCGATCAACCAAATGCTTGTGCCCACCCAATGAAGCCCCGTTGCTTCATAGGCGTCTCCTAAATTGGGGGCTGCTGGATCATATCCAATGAGATCAGGAATGAAGTAAAACGTAACGGCTAAACTTAATAGAAAAATAATATTAATCCCAACGGTAATTATGAATTCCCGAGACAGCGATTGTTGTTGATAATGACTCCAATAAAATCCTACTAAGGCAGCCGCCGCAGGTAATGAGGGAATAATATAATGAGGTAGTTTGGTAACCGCAATAGAGAAAAAACCAAAAATAATTATAAACCAGAAAAAGCTAAAACTGGCAAACTGTTCTTGACGAGGTTGACGACACCAAAATCGTCTGCGCCAAATTTTTAACTGCGCGATCGCGCTGGGAAGATAAATCGATAAAGGAGCAAATCCAATTAATAAAATCAAGAAATAATAATACCAAGGGCCACTATGATCATTTACCACATCGGTAAAGCGTTCGACATTATGATAGCCAAAAAAAGAATCAATATAGGCTTGACCATTTTCTGCAATAATTAGAACATGCCAAGGAACGGTAATCACCAGAAAAATAATGATCCCTGATAGGAGACGCATTTCTTTGAGCACTTGCCAACTGTTTCCTTGATAAAATAAAAACGCGAGAATAATAAATCCCGGTAAAACCATTCCAATTGGACCTTTGGTTAATACCGCCAATGCTGTCAAAATATAAAATCCCAGATACCAATCCCGCGGTATCCCGAGACGAAAAAACGGTGGCGGTGACTCCTGTTGTGAGTGAACATAACCCATAAAAAAGCAAAGTAAACTTCCCCCCATACACCCTGTTAGTAATAAATCTGACACGCCTACTCGCGCCCAAAGGAAATACAGCGGTGCTAACGCCAGCGCGATCGCGCTAATGAAACTGCTCCATCGCAATTGAGTTAATTGCGGAGTACTGCTAATGGGAGAACGCCCATAGCGATTAACAACAAAAAATAGAAATAGCGTTAATCCCATGGCACTTAGGGCGGAAGGGAGGCGCACTGCCCATTCATTGACCCCCAACAGTTGATAACCAACGGCGATTAACCAGTAAATCAAGGGCGGTTTATCGAAGCGAGTTTCCCCATTAAAATAAGGCGTAATCCAGTTTCCCGTTTCTAACATCTGACGGGCTGCTTCTGCGAACAAAGGTTCGGTTTCATCCACTAGCCCAATACTGCCTAAATGCCATAGAAAGGTAATTATACTAATAATAAGAATGGGGGTTACTCTTAGTAAAAGGGCTAGAGAGGATTGCTGATGAATTTGATGGAGAACGGTTTTTTTCATAGCTTGGAGAAATTTGGACAAATGTCCTTCCATCTCTCGCTTAGGGGTAATACTCAGTCACTCGGCAAAGGATTAACGCCACCGGGAAACTTTCATCTCCCGCTTAGACAAACTAAAATTATAACAGCGAAGCAACAATCAAGAGGGAATATCTGTGACAGTAAGAGTGCGCATTGCACCGAGTCCCACGGGTAATTTACATATTGGGACAGCACGAACTGCGGTGTTTAATTGGTTATTTGCCCGCCATCATGGGGGGACCTTTATTTTACGAATCGAAGACACGGATCAAGCGCGATCGCGCCCCGAATATACTCAAAGTATCAAAGAGGGACTGAGTTGGTTAGGGCTACATTGGGATGAAGGGCCCTATTTTCAATCAGAACGTCTCGATCTCTATCAACAAGCGGTGAAAACCCTCCTAGATAAAGGGTATGCTTATCGCTGCTATACCACAGAAGAAGAATTAAATCAACTCCGAGAATCGCAAAAAGCCCGAGGATTAGCCCCTCGTTACGACAATCGCCACCGTAATCTCACCCCAGAACAAGAAAAAGCCTTTGAAGCAGAAGGGAGAAAACCTGTCATTCGCTTTAAAATTGACGATGATCGGGAAATCGTTTGGAAAGATCACATCCGAGGTATCCTAACGTGGCAAGGAAGTGATCTCGGGGGCGACATGGTCATTGCCCGTGCCAGTAGTCGCCAAGATTTAGGAAAACCCTTATATAATTTGGCGGTGGTGGTGGATGACATGGACATGAATATTTCTCATGTTATCCGTGGCGAAGATCATATTGCCAATACCGCCAAGCAAATTTTACTCTACGAAGCCTTTGAGGGGAACATTCCTGAATTTGCCCATACACCGTTAATTTTGAACGAACAAGGGCAAAAACTATCCAAACGGGATAATGTCACCGCTATCTCTGATTTTTATAAAATGGGCTTTGTCCCTGAAGCCATGACAAATTATATGGCATTGTTAGGATGGACGCCCCCTGATTCAACCCAAGAATTATTTACCCTCGAAGAAGCCACTAAAACCTTTACGATTGATCGCGTCAGTAAATCAGCAGCAAAATTCGACTGGCCGAAATTGGACTGGATTAATAGCCAGTATATCCACAATATGCCTGCTGATCGCTTGTTAGAAATGCTGGTTCCCTTCTGGCAACAAGCAGGGTATGAAGTGCATCTGGATCAGGATCGCAATTGGTTGGAACAAGTGACTGCTTTAATTGCGCCTAGTTTAACCCGTCTCACGGATGCTGTGGAACAAACTGAAGTCTTTTTCCAACAGACAGTGGAACTCAATGAAGACGCGATTTCCCAACTACAACAAGAAGGCGTTGCCCCAATTATTGAAGCCGTTTATGAACAATTAAAACAGCAACCGAAACTAAGTGAAGACCAAGCCCAACAACTGGTTAAAGACCTTACCAAACAACACAATGTCAAAAAAGGATTAGTAATGCGTTCCTTACGGGCTGCATTAACAGGAAAAATGAAAGGACATGATCTCATGCAGTTGTGGCTATTATTAAATCAAAAAGGCTTGGATCAATTCCGTTTAGAAAACGCCTTGAATACCATCAAAAGTTAGTTGATTAGCAGGGGATGGGGGAATTCCCCTCCCTGCGCCCGACGGGCATTACGCCATAATCATTTACAAATGGCGATGTTATGCTAAATAATGGCTAAGTGTGCTACAAGGACAATACCTTATGGGAGTGACTCGCTATCTGCACACCGCTATCCTTGTCTCAGATGTCGCTAAAGCAGAACCATTTTATTCCGAGATTCTAGAATTACCAAAAGCAGAACGTTCCCTGAAGTTTCCCGGGATTTGGTATCAAGTTGGCGATTATCAAATTCATCTGATCGAAGATCAAAATTGGAAAGCGGTTGAATCAAATGCCGAAAAGTGGGGGCGTAATCCCCATTTAGCTTTAGCGGTGGATGATTTAGAAACTATGAAAACCCGACTCAGGGAAGCAGGGTATCCATTTCAAGCAAGTTCCTCGGGTCGTTCCGCCTTGTTTACCAAAGACCCTGATGGTAATATTATCGAACTCAATCAGGAATGAAGTGATTTTTACCATTATCCCCGGAAACGATTTTTTTAATGCGCGATCGCGCAAGGGATCTCCTTACGACACTTTTGGCAAATTCATTCCCATTCTTCCAAAACCGTCACGGTAAAAGCAGGGGAAGTTCTATATATTCCAGGAGGATGGTGGCACAAAATTACCACTTTATATGAAATACTCCCATGCTTGCTACAAATGGAATTCGCCCAATTTACCATTGAAAGCTATTGCAGAAATGACTATCTGTAACATCCTTTTTGGCATTTCATATTAGATGATCACGAAATGTCTTGTTCCGTAACGCGCTTTTGGCGAGTCTATCCCCATCCTAAAAATTATTTATCTTGGCAACGGTGGCGATTAGTGGTTGGTAATCTGTTGGCGTTACCGAAATTGAGTCAACCCTTCTTTAGTGCCCTATTAAAAGGAGATTTTGCCAAAATGAAAGAAATTCTATATAAAATTTGAAGATTAGTGTCTAAAATTGAAGTGACTGAACCTATCATGCCAAAATTTGATAATACTGTGAGGAGAATCGTTTACCTATGGTTACGCTAATTAGTCTAATTACTTTTATTAGCGCTGTTATTTTTTCTAGCTTTGTGGAATACTGGGTGCATCGCTTGATGCATGTTAACCCTACTAAAGGATTGGGAGCTAAGCATAGTGACCACCATCGTCGTAACGAAGGACAAGGATTTGTCTGGGAATTGCTGGATTACCTTAAAGGCAGTGGTTTTGCTATGGTAATCCCCTTGTTCATTTCCTGGGAAGTGGGTTTACCATGGTTTATCGGCGGACTCAGCTATTCCATCTTTGCTGCCTATGCTCATCAACTGCAACATGAAAATCCCACTCGCTGCGTTTGGATGAAAATGCCAGTTCACTATGTCCACCACAAGTATGGCATGTGGTATAACAACTTTGGCATCGCAGTCGATTGGTGGGATCATGTATTTGGCACCTATAAATTGGTGGATTGGTTGACAGAAGAAGAACTGTCCCAACAAAGAGGTTATTTTGACATGAAATGGTGGTAATTAGGCTAAGCTAATTGAAGTTAATGTACTTTCTGCCATCATCTGCTGATTATTGGTTTCAACATTTAAGGAGCGTGACATTGAGTTACTTCCAACAGGCAAAACAACATTTTATTGCCGGTCATCAAAATCCGGTTAATCAAGCACTCCATCACATCGTGAATATTCTAGTGTTTGTTGGAATCGGCTGTTTATTTATTGACTGGCGATTAACCCTGCTTTGTGGCATCTTAACGCAGGTGTTAGCCCTTGGCGGACACGCCTTTTTTGAAAAGAATGAGCCAGCCTTTCGACAGTATCCAGGCATTACGATTTTAGTTTCTATGGTGTGGTCATTTGAAAACTGGTTTGGTTTCCGTCAGCTATTCCAACAAACCAAACAACAATCGAATTAAACTTGTCCATTCATTGAAATTTTGTAAGGAATCGACCAACTTATGTATAACGATTTATTAGTTATTGATGCCGATGCTCATAAAATTGAAAATCCTCTGATTCTTCGAGATTATATCGATAAAGAATATCGCGATCGCATTGGCTTAGTTGTTGATAGTTTAGGGGATCAACGAGTTAGAGTCTGGGATTGGAATCCTCAAACCCAACAAAATGACTTTTCGCGAATGTTTCCTAAGCCTCATGGATTAGGCAAAGGGGGATTTCGCACCCTGAATCCTGATACCACTTTGGGGGCAATGTTTAATCGGATTCGCCTTGAACACATGGATCAAGAGGGCATTGATGTTCATGTCATTTATGGAACGGTGAATCTCATTTTCTCGAGTATTTTAGATAAAGACCTCGCGATCGCGCTGTGTCAAGCCTACAATGACTACATTGTCGACGATTGCAAAGGCTACGATAATCGCTTACAACCGGTCGGTGTGATCTCCCTACAAGACGTGGATGAAGCGGTTAAAGAAATGTATCGCTGCGTCAATGAACTAGGGATGATCTCGGTAGCAGTTGCCCCCAATCTTCCCATTCCTCATCCCAAAGCCCCAGAAGCCTTTCCCGAGGTTCGTACTTGTAAATCCCTTTCGCATCCTGATTTCCGTCCCATCTTGCAAGCTGCGGTTGATTTGGATATTGGGTTAGGGATTCACGGCGGTCCTGGTAACGACTTGATCGGCGGAATTTCCGATCACATGGAAACCTTTGTCCTCAGCCATATTTTTGTGCAACGAAATCAACAACAACATGCCCTAGCGCGGATGGTGTTTGATGGGGCATTTGAACAATTCCCGACCCTACGAATCGGCTTTTTAGAAGGGGGATGTGGTTGGCTTCCTGATCTTGCCCATACCTTCCACGAACATTGGGAAAAACGGATTCGTGACTTTGACCCCAAAAATCCCTATCGCCCCTCATTGATGGAATTTACTAAATTAATGATTGAAGAACACGGGGGTCGAGAAAACGTCAATATTATCTCCCAAGCGCGGAACTTATTTGATCTGTTGTGGAATAAAGAAAAAGATCCCACCCAAATTGAGGATGATAGCCTCTACGAACATTATCATCTGCGCGATCGCGATCCCCTAGATTATTTCCATCGCGGACAAATCTTTACCTCCTTTGAATCCGATGATCCCGCTCCCTCCTATCTCCCGCAAGCTATGGGTGAAGTGGGTAAATATTTAACCTGCTTCTCTGGCGATTATGGTCACTGGGATGGTGTGCTACACAATTGTGTCCAAGATGCTGCTAATATGGCGGACTATGATCGCGATCATCTTGCGCTACTGTTAGGCGGGAATGCCTTGAAATTATACGGTCAACGATTACGAAATGCCCTTCCCGAACATCTAGCAGTTGCTGCTGCCACCCACTAGATTTGAAAACAATATTAACCCCTCGCTGTTCGTTGGTGAGGGGTTTTTTTGATACTTAAATCCGCGCGCGATCGCGTAAAACCCCTGAGGGTTGATCCTCACGGGGTGGCTGAGTGGTTTACTGGTAATTGACAATCCGAGCAAATCCACTAGGATCGAGGCTAGCTCCCCCGACTAAGACACCATCAATTTCAGGTTGAGCCATAATTTCATCAATATTGCTCGTTTTAACTGAACCACCATATTGAATCGGTACATCATCACTACTTAATTGAGAACGAATTAACCCCATGACCCGATTAGCTTCTTTGGGATCACAAGTATCTCCAGTACCAATCGCCCAAATCGGTTCATAGGCAATGACTAAACGAGACAAATCCACCTGTTGTAAATCTGCTTGCAGTTGTTTTTTGATCACCGCTTCGGTTTCCCCTGCATCCCGTTGTTGTTTACTTTCACCAACACAGAGAATGGGAGTTAACCCTGCCTGTTGCGCTGCACGAGCGCGTAAATTCACTGTTTCTTCTGTTTCTCCAAAATATTGACGACGTTCACTGTGACCCACAACGGCATAGGTTACCCCCACTTCCGTCAGCATGGGGGGAGAAATTTCTCCTGTAAACGCCCCTGATTCTTCCCAGTGGACATTTTGCGAACTGAGACGAACTCGCGTGCCATGGAGATTTTTAGACATTACTCCTAAATCAGTAAATGGGACACATAAAATGACTTCTCTATCTTCAGGGGCATTTTCTAATTCGGGAAGAAAGGTTTGCAGAAACTCTAGCGATTCTGCTTGAGTTTTGTGCATCTTCCAGTTTCCAGCAATAACAATTCTGCGCATGCTTACAGTTGCTCCAGTATTCTAGGTATTGGCTTGCACAACATAGTTTATCTCCCAAGGGGAACCCCTTCAAAATCTTGGGTGATTGCTTGACTAACCATCTATCCTTATGCTGAGGTTAATTCCTTTTCAATCAATTGGGAACGATTTTCAAGGTCGTGAGTCAAAACACCACTGAAATTGTTATATTGAGTTGCTCGTAAAACTATGACTCGTGTTGATGATACATTTACCTTATTTATCAGTTTAGTGATTGAGGCCTTCCCATTCTTATTAATGGGCGTTCTGTTATCCAGTGCTTTACTAGTATTTGTGGATGAAGGTCAATTAATTAAGCGTTTACCGAAACATCCCGTTTTTGGTTCGTTAGCAGGTAGCTGCATTGGGTTTATGTTTCCCGTGTGTGAATGTGGCAATGTTCCGGTGGCACGACGATTATTGTTACAACGGATGCCCATTTCAGTGGCAATTGGATTTTTGTTAGCTGCCCCTACAATTAATCCCATTGTCATTTGGTCAACGTGGGTTGCTTTTCGGGATCAACCAGAACTTGTTGGATTTCGGGTGTTATTTTCTTTAATGGTTGCTGTGGTTGTGGCTTGTATATTTAGTGTCCAAAAAGATTCCACTGTCCTATTACAACCGACACTTGCTAAACAAATGAAGTATTATGCTAAGGAGTCTCGTCCGAGAGCAACATCTGCTAGCAGTGGTTCTAATTTACTAGAGTCAGGAAACTTTTTACTTAATCAGGGGCAAGCAGTTCCTTTAGAAACGATTCCCCAAACCACAACGGCACAAGCCAGTAGTGGGCTGAGTCAACGTCGTTTCAAACCATTTTTAGATAACGTGACACAGGAATTAAGAGAATTAGGAGGAATTTTAGTTTTAGGGAGTGCCATTGCTGCTAGTATTCAAAGTTTTACCCCTCGGGATGTCATTTTAAGTTTAGGAGAAAGTCCCCTTACCTCAATTACTGTCATGATGATTATTGGGGGATTGATTTCCATTTGTTCGACAGTGGATGCATTTTTTGCTTTATCATTTTCTGCCAGTTTTACCAGTAGTTCCTTATTGGCTTTCTTAGTCTTTGGACCTATGATTGATTTAAAAAGTGTGGGGCTTTTATTATCAATTTTTAAGGCAAGAATGGTGTTTTATTTATTCGCGATCGCGGCTCAATTAATCTTTTTACTCAGTTTAAGCCACAGCTATATCATCGGTTAAAATGAAACAAAACTTTTCAGACACGATATTATTTTGGTATTAATAGTATAAATATGGCAATTGTATGAATCAACTCCAAGTCTCAATTATTAATCAATTTTATCCACCTGACTGTGCGGCTACGGGCCAACTCCTAGAAGAATTAGCCACTCAACTAACAAACCAAAACATTAAAATTCAAGTCATTACGGGGCAACCGGGATACTATAACTGGAATCAACTGGCACCAAAGCGAGAAACGAACCCAGTGATTTCTATTCGACGCTCAAAAACATCTCGGTTTTGGCCACTTAAATGGAAGGGATCACGAGCCATTAATGGGATGGTCTTTTCTCTCATCTCAGCATTAAGACTGCTGAAACCAAGCTATCGGGGAGAGCTGCTTTTATTAACCACGGAACCTCCCTTTTTACCGATGGTTGGCTATTTTGCCAGAAAAGTTTTCAAATGTCGTTATGTTTGCCTGATTTATGATTTGTATCCTGATGTAGCAGTTCAGTTAAATGTTTTATCTGCTAATAATTGGTTAACCAAAATCTGGAATGGAATCAATTATCAAACTTGGAGAAATGCTCAACAAGTGATTGTGCTTTCTCCTAACATGAAACAGTACCTGATCCAGAAATGCCCAGATATTGCCAATAAAGTGACAGTGATTCATAACTGGGCTGATCCCAATCATATTGTACCCAAACCCAAATCAGAAAACCCTTTTGCCATTGAGCATGATTTAGTTCAACCCTTCACTGTTCTTTACTCAGGAAATATGGGGCGTTGTCATGATTTTGAAACTATTACAGCAGCAGTATGGGAACTCCGAAATGAAAACGTTAAATTTGTTTTTATCGGGGGAGGCGTTAAATTTAATGATTGTTACCAGCAACTCATCCAACAATGGCAATTAAGTAATTGTTTATTTTTACCCTTCCAAGACAAAAATCATTTACCCAATTCCTTAACTGCTTGTGACCTCTCTTTAGTTACACTGAGTAAAGATACAGAACAATTGATTGCCCCTAGTAAACTGTATGGGTTTTTAGCGGCTGGTCGTCCGGTGGCAGCAATTTGTCAACCTCATTGTTACTTATCGCAACTTTTAGAACAGGCGCAGTGTGGTAAAAGTTTTACGAATGGTGATAGCATCGGCTTAGCTAACTATATTCGGTATTTAGCAGCCCATCCCAGTAACGTTAAAACCATGGGAGAAGCAGCCCGTAATTATCTAGAAAATTACTTTACTCCAGAAATTATTGCTCAACAATATGCTAATGTCTTGTTTAAAGCAGCAAATAAGACTTTCTCCGAGCAAGTAATTACTGATGACAGTTTCGAGCGACTTTGAATCTCCCAATCCCCAATTATCTTTTCAAGAGCAAGAATCTTGGAATTGGCAGCAAATTAGGTTAGCCCTGAAGCGTCGGGCTTGGTTATTTTTACTCGTTACCGTGGGGGTGACAGGTGGACTTTGGGCTAGAACTTATTTCGTTGAGCAAGAAACAATCTATCGCAGTCGCTTCCAATTATTAGTCGAACCAATTCAATCCAATCAAGAAATGCAAGATTTACGTGAGGAATTAGGGAGTGGTGGAGGCTCTAATTCAGACTTTGATTATACAACGCAAATTAATGTTTTAAAAAGTTCTAAAGTTATCAATCCGATTCATGAAAAATTACAACAGGATTATCCTAATCTAACCCGTCAAGAGCTTGTAGATAATCTAAATATTCATCGTGTTGGAGAGAGTAAACTTATCGAAGTAAGTTACGATTCTAGTAATGCAGAATTAACTACAGCCGTCACTAATTTGGTAGCAGATGAATATATTAATTACTCAGAAAAACAACAAAAGCGGGCTCAAGAACAGGTAATTAATTTTATCGACCAGAAATTACCAGAACTCCAAAAAAAGGTTGCTAATTTGGAAGAGGAACTACAGGCTTTCCGTACTAAACATGACGTTATCGATCCTCTAAAGAGAGGAGACAACATTTCAGAATATCTTGATGAGATTAAACAACGTCAAGAAGATACCAAGATTGCTCTTGAAGAAAAAACCTCTTTACAAGAAAATTTATCTAACCAATTGGGATTAAGCTTAGATGAGGCAATGACAACCGTTGCCTTGAGCCAAGCGCCTCGCTATCAAGATTTATTAGATGCCCTGCAAAAAATTGAAAAAGAAATGGCATTAAAATTAGCTCGATATAAAGAAGATAGTCCCATGATCGAGCGTTTAAAACAACAGCGTCGTGAACTACTAGAACTCCTAAAGGAAGAAGCAGTAAGAGTCTTAGGAGAACAAGGAGTGGATGAAGGGATTCACTCTGAAATTAGCTCTCCTAACCCAGTTCGGCTTTCTTTAACACAGGATTTAATTGAAACGACTAATCAAATTCGTACTTTAAAAGTACGTCAATCTGCCTTAGAACAAGCAGAACAAAAAGTTCGTAACTCCTTAGAAGAGACGACCAAATTAGCAAGTGAGTATCAAGACATTAAGCGACGCCGAGAAGTGGCTCAAGAAAATATTAATCGCCTTTTTCAAACCCGAGAAGAGTTAATGATTGAGGCAACTCAAACGGCAACGCCATGGCAAGTAACAGAAAAGCCCTCTTCTCCTGAGCCAGTGGAAGAGCCCCATCCAGTAAGAGAAATGATTTTAGGTTTCCTTGCTGGAGTGCTAGCGGGAGCAGGAGCCGTTTACCTCATTGAAAAAATTGATAATAAATATTATTCTGCTGAGGAACTCAAGCAAAGTATTAATTTACCACTGCTAGGTTTGATTCCTTTTCATCGCAAACTTAATCAACTACTTGAACAAGAAGTGGCTCATCATGCCTTACCAGCCCGTTCCTTAAGTCAATCTCTTCCAGGAGCAGAACAGAGTAATGGTGATCATCACAATGATATGGGGGTTAGTTATGATGACTTTTCTTTTCTAGAAGCCTTTCGCTCTTTCTATACAACCCTTTCATTTTTGAGGCCAGATAACCCCATTCGCTCCTTGACAATGACGTCTTCGATTCCAGGTGAAGGAAAATCAGTTACTTCATTTTATTTTGCAAAAACAGCAGCAGCAATGGGCAATCGAGTGTTATTAGTTGATGCCGATTTGCGCAAGCCTAAAATCCATCAATTACTAGAGCTTCCTAATGATTGCGGATTATCCAATGTAATTTCCACTGGCATAGACTTAGAAGAAGCGATTCATCCCTGTGCTAGCCAAGACAATCTCTCTATCCTAACCTCGGGAATTTTACCCCCTGATCCCGCAAGTTTGTTAGCTTCTGAAACAATGGAGACACTCATTCAACAATGGGAACGTTCTTTTGACTTAATTATTTTTGATACCCCGCCTAGTGCGACTTTAGCAGATGCAAAAGTTTTAAGCCCGTTGACGAGTGGTCTAATTTTGGTAACAGGGTTAGGGGTGGTTGATCGGATGATTATGAAAGATGTAATTGATACTCTAAAACTCTTACCCACGCATTTATTAGGGATAGTTACGAACGGAGCGACGATTCAAAGTGCGACCACCTACGAAAAATATAATTACAAATATTATTATCGCAATGAGCAATCCCATTCCAAGTTAAAAGCATTATTCTCTAAAAATGGTAAGGAAAGGTCTTAAGTTAACTTAAAATGCTTGGAAACTGCCTGCTCTGACCGTTGATAGAAATGAAGTTGCCAATCATTATGACGTAGCTCCTACATTAGATATAATATTTACTAATATCTAGTAATGCCTAATTGGGGTTATAACCCTGAAATAACGTTATACTTGTTACTTTTTGTTAACCTCCATCGATCGGAATCTCTCTTAATAGCTTATGACGGTTTCTAGTAATTCCAACTTCCAATCAACTGCCTTACCATCCTTCCAACAAGAACAATCGTTCAATTGGCAGCAAATCATCTCTGCGCTTCAGCGTCGAGGTTGGTTATTTTTACTCCTAGTACTGGGGGTAACAGGTGGAATATGGACGAAAAGTTTGATGAGTGAAAATAAACCTACTTATCGGAGTAGCTTTCAATTATTAGTCGAACCGATTGAATCACAGAAACAACTAAAAAATGTACGTGAAGAATTAGGAGGAATTACGCAAAATGAGGGTAGCATCGATTATACAACGCAAATCATGGTTTTAACAAGTTCTGAGGTTCTTAAACCGATTTATCAAGAAATACAAGCCAATCATCCAAATCGTATTGATAATAACTATAGCAATTTCAAGAATAACCTCAATATTAATCGGGTTGGAGAAAGTAAAGTGATAGAAATTAGTTACGAGTCTTCTAACCCAGAGTTTGCTAAAACGGTTACCGATACGTTACAAGAGGAATTTATTGATTACTCCAAACAACAACAACAACGTGCCCAACAGCAAGTGATTGACTTAATTGACCAAAACTTGCCTGAAATTGAGGACGAAGTGTCTCGCCTCGAACAGGAACTCCAGGCTTTTCGCTCTCAACATAATATGATTAATCCCGAAAATCGGGGAGAAACGGTTTCAGAGCAACTTGCCAATATCCGGCAACGTCAACGGGAAACAGAAGTTGCACTTGATGAACAAAAATCGTTACAACAGAATTTATCTGATCAATTAGGACTTGATTTAGATGAAGCAATGACAACCGTTGCCTTAAGCGAAGCCCCTCGTTACCAAAAACTGTTGGATCAACTAAGAGAAGTAGAAACTGAATTGAGTTTAAAGTTAGCTCGATACCAACAAGATAGTCCCATGATCCAACGTTTAAAACGACAGCGTAACGAGTTATTAGAGCTACTAGAACAAGAAGCAGCCACTGTTTTAGGAAAAGAAAACGTCGATCCCAATATTCATTCCGAAATCAGTTCTCCCAACCCAGTTCGGTTATCTTTAACACAAGATTTAATCGGAACAACTAATAAAATTCGTACGTTAGAAGTTCGTCAATCAGCTTTAGAAAAAGCGGAACAAGAACTGAATAGCTCCCTACAAAATTTAAGTCAATTAGCAACAGAATATCAAGACATTCAGCAACGCTTAGAAGCTGCTAGAAATAAATTCCAGCAGTTTCAAAGTACGCGAGAAAATTTCAAAATTGAAGCTGCTCAAATCACAACCCCATGGCAACTAACAGAACAATCCGCTTCTCCAATCCAAGTCGAGAGTGCCCAGCCAACTAGAGAACTGGTTTTAGGGTTAATCGCTGGATTACTGGCAGGAGCAGGGGGCGTTTATCTGATGGAAAAAGTTGATAATAAATATTATTCTGCTGACAAACTTAAGGAAAATCTTAATTTTCCACTGCTAGGTGTCATTCCCTTTCATGGGAAACTGGATCAGCTAA
>JAHEOB010000065.1 GCA_018610095.1 Halothece sp. MAG | reverse complement strand
GTTTGGGCAAATGAAGCATGGGGTTCTTACTGGAGTTGGGATCCCAAAGAAACCTGGGCATTAATTACTTGGTTAGTCTTTGCTGCCTATCTTCATGCCAGAATTACCAAAGGATGGCAAGGGAGACGACCTGCTATTTTAGCCAGTACTGGCTTTATTGTGGTCTGGATCTGTTATTTAGGTGTCAATCTGTTAGGAAAAGGGCTACATTCCTACGGCTGGTTCTTTTAATTGCTTTACCACTCCATTAATTGCAAAACCCCTAACCCTAAATCTTGTTGGGAAAGGGCTTTTGCTTCAAACAGTGCCATCATATCTCGCATTTGAGGTTGTCCACGGGATGCTCCTTTTAAACCTCTTGCAATAATTAAACCACAATATCCCTCAGTTTGCTGAGAGCGTTGATCCCATTTTTGACGCGCTTTGACGTGTGTGGGATCATCTTGCTGGAATTCACCAAACAAGTAAAGCTCGCCATTGCCGGTTTGCAGCATTCCTAAATCATAAGCCGTATCTGTTTCGGGATCTTCGCCTGTACTAAATGCAATCCCTTGTAACCCGCCTAACGCTTGAATGTTTTCAATGAGTTCTTTGCCTTTAGGGCGAGTGGTTTGAATCAATACCACAGGTAGTCCCTCCCCTTGTTGAGAGATGCCCACCGATTGATCAACAACGACCTTGGGATTGTTTTGCATTTGTTGGATGACATCCCACGGCATCATCCCAATACTGAGGAAGGAATCCTGAGGTACTAAATCTTCGCGAATGGGGGAAGACACTTCTGTTTCTTCCTCGCTGTCTTCTGTTTCCTGTAAATCCATTAACTCTTCTTCTAAGTCAGGATTATTGGAAACTTTGACACTGAGTTGGGTGGAAGCATCGACGGTTTCTGGTAGAGGAATCACATATTGTTGTTCCAAAGGCTGGCTTTGTTGTGTTTCCAGTTCCCATTGATGATCACTGATAAATTGTTGTAAGGCTTGCAGGGAAACATACACCACTTTGGCTTCTTCCTCGCCGAGAAAGGGGCGTAATCCTTCATAGGGATTAATACTGCCAAAATAAGGTTCGACATCGACGAAACTGGCATCTTCAATGGCTTCCTCATCTTCCTCACCCACCTCATAATTGAGAAACCAACAGTCTTGCTGCATAAAGACTTGTTCTAAGTCCTCCATGGAATCTCCTTGCATAATTTGAGAACGAAAGTTTTTCAGAGATTCTAGAGAACGATACAACAAAATGCCATATTCTGCCCCTAACATCCCCATGACTGAAAGATAAAGGGGATCAAGATTTTCATCGAGTAAGTCAATGGTAATAATTTCGCTATCGGCTAAATTCTCCCAAGGCGCGTTTTCCCAAATTTCTTGCGCGGTTTGGAGTAACGGTTGTTCATAATTTGGGGGTAACAGACTCGGGCGTTGCTGACTGCTTTCTCGTAAATTCTCAAAAACAGTATCAATAACTGGCAATTCCCGCACGTGTTCCACGGTGATTTCTAAGGGTTGTAAGAGTCCTCGTAAAAAAAATTGAATTTCGCGATCGCGCACCACAATTCGTTTCGGGCGTGACGGTTTCCCAGACCCTTGTGGGGTTTCCATTGCCCTAAGTAAGGTACGTATCATCGCTTCCATCCCTGTCTCAGAGGAAACCATTTCCATTACTCTGACGCTTTCCTCTGAGGCATCTACCCAGATAATACAATCACGATCTTGGTCGGTGTCTTGCTCATCAAACTCGTTTAAACTGCGACGATCACCTTCCCAAACCGCGTCACTCTGTGGAAGTTTTAACAAACGGGAAATCGTTGTCGAAGGGAGAGTAGCCATAAAAACAGCCTTTAATACTTTGGTTATTGTATCATTTTTATCAAGGTTTCCTTGGAAATTAGCAAAAGTCCTTAATTTTTGACTAACAAGGTTACTGCATAACAACAAATGGCTTCTTTTCGCCCCACAGCATCCATTTTTTCATTGGTAGTGGCTTTAATACTGACTTGATCTAACTGCAGTTCCAAGATGTCGGCAACGCGATCGCGCATTGCTTTTAAATAGGGTTTTAACTTGGGCTTTTCTGCCACCACCACTGCATCCAAATTACTCACTGACCAACCCTGTGCCGAGATTACCCCTTTAACTTCAGTTAATAAGTCCATACTGTTGGCATCTGCCCATTTGGGATCAGAAGGAGGAAAATAGTGACCAATATCCCCTAAACTTAAAGCTCCTAACATGGCATCCATTAAACTGTGAGTAACAACATCGGCATCACTATGTCCCACTAAACCAACCTCATAGGGAATATGGACCCCACCCATAATCAAAGGACGATTTTCTCCTAAACGATGAATATCATAGCCGTTTCCAATACGAATCTGCATCAGTGACCTTTCCTAATGAGCGTTCTCTATCTGGTTTAGCAAAAAGTTTCTGAATCTGTTTGACAAATCAAAAATAAACTCGTTACTATAATATTTGCGCTCTTTAAGGGACTGTAGTTCAACTGGTTAGAGCACTGCCCTGTCACGGCAGAAGTTGCGGGTTCGAATCCCGTCAGTCCCGTTTCAAGATTAAATTGGTGCCGGTGAGCAGTTTTCGACTCCTGAGTCCCCATTTTCGAGTAAATCAAACTTTCTTGGTCAAAGATTACCAATTTCTGTCATGATATCTTTCAGAAACGAAACTGAAGCGGGAGTCAGTAATGCGTATTATTAATTTTGTGGTGATTTTTGCAACCGCCCTAGAGTTGGTGCTGTTTAGTATTCAGAATACCAATTTAGTGACTATTCAAGTCATTCCAGGCTATCAAGTACAAGCTCCCCTCGCGATCGAGCTAATTTTGACGTTAGGGCTGGGAGCAACCTTAGCTTGGTTGTATAGTATTTGGAGTCGCTTAGCTCGGCAAATTGTCTCCTTTGGTCAAAAACGAGAAATCAAAAAGAAAGAAAAGGAGATTGAAACCCTCAGCAAAGATGTGGAAGCCTATAAAACCCAACTGGAGGAACAACAAAAACAACTGCCAGAAGCACAAGAGCAACCACAAGAAACATCACAAGCGGAGTCATGAATTCTGATCCCAATTTGCTAGTTGGTGAGGAGAGTACGGCTGATGCTGCTATTAGCCTGTTAATTGATTGGGCGCGACGGGGAGAAATTGATCCGTGGGATGTGGATGTGATTGAAGTGATTGATCGCTTCTTAGCCAACTTTAATCAATTCCATCACCATCAGGAAACTGAGGTCAACTTACCCGAATCAGGACAGGCATTTTTATGGGCTTCCATGTTGGTATCCCTGAAAGCAGATACCCTAGAAGCAGTTGCTCAACAACCACAGGAAACAGACCCTCAGGAATCAGAGGAGGAAGTTCCTTTAAGCAAGGAATCAACATCAGAGGATCAGCAGCGTCAAGCACTTCCCCAAGGATTAGAACATCGGATTCGCCGACGCGGGAGTGCTCCTCCTGCCAAAAAACGACGGGTGACGCTTTCAGAATTAATTACGCAAATTAAAGACATTGCCCAGACCATTGATGAACCGTCTCGCTCTTGTTATTCGCAGCAGCGATCGCGCCGGCAAGGAAAACGGGAAACTGCTAAAATGATTTCTCATCTTGCCCATAATGAAAATTTAACAGAATTGGCAAGTGAGTTAGAACAATTTTGGCGCAAAGTTCAATCAAACTTTCAAGATTGGTGGCGTTTAGAAGAATTAGTGACATGGTGGCAACAGCAAAAGGAACAACAAGGAGAGCAAAACCATCAGTATCAATCGAATCGGGTGGGAATCTTCTGGGCATTACTGTTACTGTCAGCCCAATCGAAAGTGGAATTATCTCAACAGGAATTTTATCAAGACGTTAAGTTACGATTTTTGCCGGATGAAAGGAAGGAGCAGCAAAATGAACCGTCTTAGGAGTTGGAAAGTTCGACATTAGATAACGTTCCGTGTTGAATTTGCCAACAGTGATCCGCGATCGAGACTAACTCCTTGGCATCATGAGTAACCACTAATAAGGTCCAATGTTGTTTTAATTTTGCCAGTAATTTGACTAGCTGAGAACGCATGGACCAATCTAACCCTGCGGTAGGTTCGTCTAACATTAAAATATTAGGTTGACGAATTAACTGGACTGCCAAGGCTAATCGCCGTTGTTGCCCTCCACTTAAGGCATTTGGAGAATCATGCAACGCCAAATGATCTAATCCCACTTCTTGTAAGGTCGCTCGAACTTGGTTGGCACTTAACTCGGGATGACCAAATCGCAACTCTTCCAACAGGCTTGATCCACAAAAATGTCGTTCTGGAAACTGGAAGACTAACCCTGCCAATTGTTGTAAATGATTCGCCATGAGAATTTCATTACCCCAACAAATGTCGCCTCGGGTGCGTTCTGCTAAACCGCATAAAATCTCTAGAAGGGTGCTTTTTCCTGAACCACTGGGCCCAATGATTAAGCCTAAGGTTTGCGGTGGCAGTTGTAGCGTTACCTCCTTCAAAATCGGTTCTGGAGAGGCAGTGGGATGATAGGTTAACTGTTTCAGCGATAACATATCAATTAAAAATGGTTACCATCGGGAACTTTTGAGATTCCTAATTGTCATTATTATTCTATTACGGTTGATTTTTCATTATCAGGTTCCATGCAAATAACAACTGGATTGGCAAACCTTAAACAAGGAACGGTGGCAGTAACCGCCACTTTGATGATGGTGTTACAGGGTGGACAGGCTATTGCCGGTGATCCCTTCCGTGACACTGATCCGCGTCCGATTAGTGATCAGACTGAAGATGCATTTCAAGCCATGTTTATAGAGGGGGATTATTCGCAAACAGCCCGTCTTTTAGAAGAAATAGAGGGAGATGCTGATCCCCTTGCTTATGCTTTAAAAGCATCGATTGCCTATACTGAGCAAGATTGGCAACAGCTAAAAGAATCTGCTAATGACACCATTCGGTATGCCGAGCAATTGCAAGAAGATGATCCCTTGCGGGGGAATTTATATTTAGCCATTGGTCATTTTTTTGAAGGAACTTATATTTATGAAAAAAGTGGTGCCTTTTCAGTCATTAGTAAATTGCAAAAGGTGTTTAATTATTTGGATGCTGCCGAAAAACATAATCCCAATGACCCAGAATTGAATTTAATTAAAGGGTATATGGATTTATTGTTAGCAGTTAATTTACCCACGTTTAACACGGAAGATGCGATTACTAAGTTTGAAACCCATGCTGCTCCCAGCTATTTAGTGGATCGGGGATTAGCCATTGCTTATCGGGATTTAGAGGAATATGATCAAGCCTTACCCTATGTTGAAAACGCTATTGCAGCAACGCCGGATAATCCAGAAATTCATTATTTAAAAGGCCAAATTTTGTACCAATTAGGACAGGAAAAACAGGATTTAGAATTGGCAAAAGAAGCCGTCAATCATTTCGATCGCGCGATCGAAAATGCCGATCAACTTCCTGAATCAATTCGTGATCCTTATGACAGGGAACGCCGTTTGGCACAAGAATTAGTGGAGGAAATAGAGACAGCGCAACGTTAATTCATGATGAGTACCTTATATGATTGTATAATTGTCGGCTCAGGGCCGGCGGGGGCAAGCGCGGCTTATCATTTAGCAAAACGGGGACGGTCGGTTTTAATTTTAGAAAAAGAAAAACTTCCCCGTTATAAACCTTGTGGTGGCGGTGTTTCCCCAGTCATTCAACAATGGTTTGATTTTGATTTCTCCCCTGCCATTTCTCTAAAAGTTTCTGTCAATCACTACACTTGGCAAAAAGGAGATTCCTTTGAAGCGAATTTGGAAACTGCTGAACCCATTTGGATGGTTCGGCGCGAGATATTTGATGAGTTTCTTGTCAAGCAAAGTCAAAAACAGGGAGCTCAACTGCGCGATGAGACACTAGTAACCGGCATTCATCAGCAAGGGGATTATCCCATTGTTGAAACCCGTAATGGCAACTATCAAGGACGCTATCTGATTGCTGCCGATGGCGGGCGCGGGCCAGTTGCAACTTGGCTAGGATTTAAAAAACGAAAACGAGTTTTAGCAGGGGCGTTAGAAGCCGAAGTGCCCATTGCTAATCAAAGGGAACGACGGGTTTTTTTTGAGTTTGGTTTAGTTAAATCAGGTTATCTCTGGAATTTTCCGAAAGCAGATGGGTATTCCCTTGGCATTGGTGCTTTCAGTGGCAGAGGCAAACAAAACTTAAAAGCTCTCCTTGCCGATTATGCCCAACTATTTGACGTTGATCTCTGTCAAGCCTCAACATGTGCCCATCCCATTAGTCTCTGGAATGGTAACCAACCCCTACATACCGATCATGCGCTTTTAGCAGGAGAAGCAGCGTGTGTCATTGATCCCTTTACTGCTGAGGGGATTCGTCCCTCGATTTTCAGTGGCATTAAAGCAGCAGAGGCAATTGATTCTGCTGTCAGTGGTGATCCCAATGCACTGCAAAATTATTCTCGTACCATAGCAGAACAATGGGGCAGTGAAATGATGTGGGCAAAACGGTTAGCGGATGCCTTTTATCGCGTACCAAAAATAGGCTATCAGATGGGGGTAAAACGACCAGGGGCAACCCGAACCCTCGGCAAGATTCTAACAGGGGAACGCCGTTACTCAGAAGTTGCTCATCGGGGCATTAAACGCTTAATGGAGGGGATGACCCCCGTTTCCTGAACGCTTACGACATTACCTCAACCGCAACTGCCGTTGCATCCTCATCATCCTGCTGTTTCTTAAAGACCAGTTGATTATCCACACAATCCACGACAATGACATCCCCTTCTTCAAAGGTCATTTCCAGAATTTTGGTAGCAATGGGATTTTCTAACTCCCGTTGAATAGCACGTTTGAGCGGACGTGCCCCATAAACGGGATCATAACCAATATCCACTAGATAATCTTGAGCCGCTTCCGTTAATTTAATGGTCAGTTTTTGTTCGGATAACAGGCTCTCCAGACGGCGCAGTTGAATGGTGATAATTTCTCGTAATTCGTCGCGGTTGAGGGTATGGAAAATAATCAAGTCGTCAATGCGATTGAGAAATTCAGGGCGGAAATGGTTTCGTAGGGCTTGTAAGACTTTTTTCCGCATCTGTTCATATTGGGACTGTTCTTGACTCCCTTCTTGGGCGATTTGTAGGATATCTTCCCCGCCAATATTACTGGTCATGATAATAATAGTATTGCGAAAATCGACGGTGCGTCCTTGAGCATCGGTAATCCGCCCATCATCTAACACTTGCAGTAAGATATTAAACACATCAGGATGAGCTTTTTCTATTTCATCCAGCAGTACCACAGAATAGGGACGATGGCGAATTTGCTCTGACAGTTGTCCCCCTTCTTCATAACCAACATAGCCCGGAGGAGCCCCCACTAAACGGGAAACAGCATGTTTTTCCATATATTCCGACATATCAATGCGGATCAGAGCTTCTTCACTGTCAAAGAGAAACTCCGCGATCGCGCGAGCCAATTCCGTTTTGCCCACACCAGTAGGCCCCATAAACAGGAAAGAACCAATGGGGCGAGCCGGATCTTTCATGCCAGCACGGGCGCGACGAATAGCAGCAGCTACGGCGGAAACGGCTTCTTTTTGCCCAATTACCCGTTCGTGTAAATAGCCTTCCAGCCCTAACAGTTTTTGTCGTTCTGATTCCAGTAAACGATTAACGGGAATACTGGTCCATTTTGCCACGATTTCGGCAATATCGGTATCAGTCACTTGTTCCCGGAGTAACGCCCGTCCTTGCGACTGCATCTCCAGTAATTTACTTTCTTTATCTTCCCTTGCCCGTTGCACCCCTTCTAATTTGCCATATTTCAATTGGGCTGCTTTTTCTAAGTCATATTCCCGTTCCGCTTGTTCGACTTGGACCCGCAGTTGATCTTCTTCTTCTTTGAGGGTATTGATCTCCTCTAACATCTGTTTTTCCATTTGCCATTGCGAGGATAATTCTTTTTGCTGCTCTTGCAGTTCCTCAATTTCTTCATTAATTTTCTTTAACCGTTCTTGGGCGGAACGATAGGCACTGGAATTATTGCCAGCTAACTCATCTTCTCCCTCTAAGGAGAGTTTTTCCATATGTAACTGCATTAAGCGGCGATCGAGGCTTTCTAATTCCGCTGGTTTAGAGGTAATTTCCATTTTCAACTTGGCTGCTGCTTCATCCACCAAGTCAATGGCTTTATCAGGTAAAAAGCGGTCAGTAATATAGCGATGGGATAAACTAGCTGCGGCTACCAGTGCCGAATCGGTCACTTTAACACCGTGATGAACTTCATAACGTTCTTTGAGCCCTCGCAAAATGGAAACCGTTGCTTCCACATCAGGCTGGTTGACATACACTTGTTGGAAGCGACGTTCTAGGGCAGGATCTTTTTCAATGTGCTTGCGATATTCATCTAAGGTGGTTGCCCCGATGCAGCGCAATTCCCCACGGGCGAGCATGGGTTTTAACAAGTTCCCGGCATCCATTGTTCCTTGACCGGACCCTGTTCCCACAACAGTTTGCAATTCATCAATAAACAACACAATTTGTCCTTCCGAGTGGGTTACTTCTCGCAGCACTTTTCGCAAGCGATCTTCAAACTCCCCGCGATATTTTGCCCCAGCAATCAAACTGCCCATATCCAGAGCAATTAAACGACGATTTTTGAGGGATTCCGGCACATCCCCATTGACAATGCGTTGGGCTAAACCTTCCGCGATCGCGGTTTTGCCTACCCCAGGTTCACCAATTAACACCGGATTATTTTTAGAACGACGGGATAGTACCTGTACCACGCGACGAATTTCCTCATCACGACCAATGACTGGGTCTAATTCCCCGCCATTTGCTTGTTCCGTTAAATCTCGTCCATATTTTTCTAAGGGGCTTTGCTGTTGTTCCTCTTCCCCTTGTTCTTCTTCCGCTTGACTGGCTTGTTGTTGGGAACGATTGGCTCGAAATTCTTTAATCGCAGCTTCCATATCTTGGGGATCAATATTAAAGCCCCGTAATAATCGACGACCGACACGTTCATCCTCAGCAAACCCTAATAAGAGATGTTCTACTCCAATCACCTCATCTTGCCAACTTTGGCGGGCTTTTTCCGCGCGATCGAGCAGTGCATCCAGTCCTCGCCCGAGATAGAGTTGTTCCACCCGCATGGATTTCCGTTGGCGGTTGGTAAACACCTCTAACTGTTGCTGAAGACGTTCCACATCCACTTGTTTTGCTTCTAAAATCTGATTGGCATCGCCTTCGGTGGAAAACAACGTCATCATGACGTGTTCCACTTCTAACTCTTGATTTTTGAAGCGACGGGCAACTTCTTGCGAATCAACAATTACATCCCAGGCTTGTTGCGTAAACTTGCTAGGGTCAGTCGGCTGCATTCTATACTCTCAATTGGCGTTTGATAATCGGTGTGTAAGGAGTTGGCTAGGTCAGAGACCTTTTTTCATTGTTATGGTAACATTTTCATGCCTTGGGTTTCCTTGGTGGCGCAAGACCCGCAACATGAGTAACCACGCTAGGATCAAAATGCATTTTTTGCACACCTGTTAACCGTTATGTATCAAAGCGATCCTCCCAAACCACCTAAAGAAGTGCTTCCAACCATGTATGATCTTCCCAGTGAAGATCCAGAGGAACCCGGTTTGCCGGATGAATTTCATAACTTACAGCCTCAATTATTGCGAGAAACGTTTCAACCTGCCACCTATCCTCCTGAGCAAATTTTTACCGGAACTGACATTAATCTCTACTATGATGTTCAAAATCCCCTTTGGCAAAAACGCCCAGATTGGTTTGCAGTGGTAGGGGTCCCCCGTCTCTATGAAAATCAAGACTTACGCTTAAGTTATGTGGTGTGGCAAGAAGGAGTAAACCCTTTAATTGTTGTCGAGTTACTCTCCCCAAGTACTGAAAAAGAAGATTTAGGACAAACTTTAAGGGAAGTGAATCAACCGCCTACCAAGTGGGAAGTTTATGAACAAATTTTACGAATTCCTTACTATGTGGTGTTTAATCGTTACACGGATGAGTTAAGAATGTTCATGTTGCATGGGGAACGCTATCAGGAATTAACTCAACACCAAGGACAATTGTGGATTCCAACCCTAGAGATGGGTTTAGGGGTTTGGGAAGGAGAATATGAAGGAATTAATCGCCTTTGGTTACGTTGGTTTAATGCTAACAATGATTGGATTCCCACTACTGCAGAACGAGAACAACAACAGCGACAACGGGCGGAACAAGAACAACAACGGGCAGAAAAGTTAGCCCAAAAATTACGAGAGTTAGGATTTGATCCAGAACAGTTATAGAACGCAATCAAATCTTTCATTTGGTGTCGTTTCGCAACAATCGCGCAACCAAAAGTTTAAATTAACTGTTGAATTGTCTCTAACGGAACTTGAGAAAAATATTGGCAACGGAATTGTTCTTCTTGTACCGCTTCTAAAAATTGTTGCACTGTTGGCGTGTTTAAATATTGGGAATTAGCAGTTCCCAACACTTGGATGGTTTCCTTTCCTTCAATCTGGAATCCGACACTAACAAGGGCTTGTAAACCTAACTTTAATACCGATTCACTAATCCTTAACTTATTAGTGAGTTGTTCTGGCGTGACACTTTTTTCTTCTCGGCTGAGATACATTGCAATTCCCAGTAATTGTTTCCAAATTTGTTCAGGGGATAAAACGGGTGGAGAAGAATAAGTTAACGCAACTGTTGATGCTTGTTCGGTTGCCGAGTTTAACTGTTGAGTGAATTCTTGCCAACTGCGAGGACAATTGTCAATTTTTACAACTGGTTGATTGTTCTCTAATTCACAATTATCCTTGATACTATTTCGTTGATCTAATAATAAAATGTTATTCTGACTGACAGTTTTAATATTTTGGGAATCATGAGATGGTTTGACCTCAACGAGTCGCACTTCATATCGTCTCTTTTTCTGAGAAGCATTAAAATCGAGTTCTACCACAGCATCAAAATATTGATTTTCGGGTAATTCTTCCTTAGCGTGTCCCCACCACATTCCCGGAAATCCCTCAGTTTTAGTAGCATCACAAATTTGAAACATTGTGCGAGTATAACGAGTTTTACGACCTGTCTTATCTTTAAGATTTTTGTTCCAAACCTGAGTAAACCAGCAATGTTTAATTAATAATCGAGGGAGGGGGTTGCCCATGCCATAAGGTTCAAGCATCTTGAGGGATTTAAATAGCCCTTCTCCTAGTTCTTGAACTGTCACCGTTAAATCAATTTGAAGATTGACTTCTTGTAAAAGATTGCCATATTGTTGGTAAAATTGTTGATTAATGGCTTCTTGGAATAAGGGTAGGTTTTCTGCTTTTAAACTGAGACCTGCTGCAAACGGGTGTCCTCCGAAACGATCGAGCAACTGTAGCTGCGATCGCAGCAATTCATATAAATCAATTTGCTGAACAGAACGCGCTGAACCATGGGCAAGTGTCACGCCTTCTTTTGCAGAATCAGATAAGTTGAAAAGAATTGTTGGACGGGCATATTCCTGTGCAATTTGTCCGGCTACTAAACCTAATACGCCCGGATGCCATTGCGTATCAGCTAAAACAATGACTCCAGTTGTTGATAAATCTAGTTGTTGAATGCGTTGTTTAACAGCAGTTTCAATATCTTTTTGTAATTCTTTACGTCGGGTATTCGCTGATTCGGTTTCATCTGCAAGTTGTTGACAAGTTTTTTCGTCTTGACTGGTTAATAATTCCACTGCAAAACTGGCATCCCCTTGAATGCGACTAATGGCGTTAATGCGAGGCCCAATGCCAAAGGAAATATCCATGG
>JAHEOB010000064.1 GCA_018610095.1 Halothece sp. MAG | reverse complement strand
TTTATCAAAATGCTATCCTCAATTAAATATTACTGAGTCACGACTAGCAAAAACCGATCATCAAGGTAAGTTTTTAGCAGAGTTATATAAAAATAAAAAAATAGATAAGCAAACCACTTCGCAAATTATTAGTAATATCGCTAAAGAAATACTGTTTGATATTGTTCAGTTAAAACAAACAGAGGAAATTGTAGAAAGACAAATCCCAAAAAACATTTATAATTTATCACTGCCATTAATCAATATTGAGTCTGTATTGGAAGCAACAGAAGAAAGTTGGAAACAATGGAAGAATTTAGATTTGGCAGGTTACTCTCCTAATCTTTACCCTATCATTAGGGATAAAAGTTCGATTCCTCTCGAACTACTCAAACAAATTGATGGCGAACAAACGATAAGAAGAGTAGCATGGTACACCAATCGAGACTTACTAGAATTGACAAAAGTCTTGGTTAACTTAGCAAATTCAGGTGCTATTATCCTTTCTGAGCAACCTTTGTCCAAAAATCCACAACTTCAAGAAAAAGCAAAACCATATAACCGACAAGAATTAAGTGATGTGCCGACAGAAAAAACGGTTAGTCTCGAAGCAATAGTCACGCAATTTCGTGGTAATAATTATATTCAAGAAAATTCACTCTATTTGCAATCTTTAGAGAAAATTAGAACTTTACTCAAAGAAGGGAACATAGTGAAATTAATCGTTAATTTTGTCGGGATTAAAGAAGGAAATACTTCTCTTGCTAGGGAACTACTTAATGGTATTTTGGATCAATTTCAAGTTCAAGATGGTGTCGAACTGGAAAATTTATCTGAATTAACACCAAATCAATTTAGTGTCCGATTAAAATCTGAGCAATCTGGCTCGGAAAAAACAACATTTCAAGAAGCGACTAAACCCAATAACTCAAAAGACTTTACTGATGTACCTGTAGAAAAAACGGTTACTCTGGAAGCAGTAGTCACGCAATTCCGTGGTAATCATTATGTTCAAAAAACGTTTTACTATTGGGAAATTTTAAATCAAATCCAATCTTTACTCAAAGAAGGAAACATAGTGAAATTAATCGTTAACTTTGTCGGCATTAAAGAAGGAAATACTTCCCTTGCTAGGGAACTACTTAATGGTATTTTGGATCAATTTCAAGTTCAAGATGGTGTCGAGCTTGAAAATCTATCTGAATTAGCACCGAATCAATTTAGTGTACGATTAAAAGCAACTAATGCTATATCAATTCTAAGTAACTCTGCAGTAGATTCAGTAAGTGACTACCTGACATCACAGTTATAGAGTAATCGCGCTTATGGGATAATAACCGCTTGAAACCACCCACATCAACCATCAGACAGCAGGAAATCGAGGTTTATCTTAACCCGTGAAAAGATGCTCACTTCGCTCCGCTCCATTGTCATATCATCTTCCAAAGAATCGCCATCTCATGGTTAAAATCGCTGATAATCAGTTGCTACATGCGGGACAAAAACAATTATCTGTGGTGGTTGTTGATATAATCTTTTGGGAGATTTGATCCATCCATTAGTTTAATTGATAGAAGGAAAACTATGGCATCTATCCGAGAGTTGCATCAACAATTGGTCAATAAAGAGCGTTCTGCCCAGGAACTGACGCGAGACACCTTGGAGCGCATCGAAGCAGTAGAACCCAAGGTACATAGCTTTCTCCATTTAATGTCAGATGAAGCCCAAACAGCAGCGCAACAAGTCGATGACAAAATCGCTTCCGGTGAATCGATCGCGCCATTAGAAGGCATTCCCATTGCAGTAAAAGACAATTTGTGTATGACAGGTGTGCCTACCACTTGTGGCTCGCGGATTCTGGAAAATTTTGTTCCCCCTTATGAATCAACGGTGACGCGCAGAATCAAAGAAACTGGGGGAATTGTTATGGGCAAAACCAATCTGGATGAGTTTGCCATGGGCAGTTCTACCGAAAATTCTGCCTATACCGTGACCAATAATCCTTGGGATTTATCAAGAGTACCAGGGGGATCATCAGGGGGTTCCGCAGCAGCGGTTGCAGCCGAGGAATCGGTAGTGGCTCTCGGTTCGGATACCGGCGGTTCCATTCGACAACCGGCTTCTTTTTGTGGGGTGGTGGGATTGAAACCCACTTATGGTTTAGTTTCTCGCTTTGGATTAGTAGCGTTTGCCTCTTCTTTGGATCAAATTGGTCCGTTTGGGCGTACCGTGGAAGATACTGCCATTTTACTTAGCGCGATCGCGGGCCGTGATCCTGCTGATAGCACTAGTTTAGAGGCTGACGTTCCTGATTATACCCAATATTTAAACCCAGAACTGCCCAAAGACAAAAAGCTCAAAATTGGTATCATTACCGAAACGTTTAGGGAAGGACTATCAGAAGAAGTTAAAACAACCGTACAAAATGCGATTAAGGAACTGGAAAATCTCGGTGCGGAAGTGGTAGAAATTTCCTGTCCCCGTTTCCGTTATGGCTTACCTGCCTATTATATTATTGCCCCTTCCGAAGCTTCCTCGAATTTAGCTCGTTATGATGGGGTACGCTACGGTCAACGCAGCGAACAAGCGGATAATTTACTCTCCATGTACACCAAAACCCGTGCTGAAGGGTTTGGAGAGGAAGTGAAACGGCGTATTATGGTGGGCACTTATACGCTTTCGGCAGGATATTATGATGCTTATTATTTGAAAGCGCAAAAAGTACGAACCCTCATTAAACAGGATTTTGAAAAGGCTTTTGAAAGTGTCGATTTATTAGTATCTCCTACTGCCCCCATGACTGCGTTTCAAACCGGAGAAAAAACTGATGATCCCTTGAGTATGTATCTTTCCGACTTAACCACGGTGCCAGTTAACTTGGCTGGATTACCCGCGATTAATGTTCCCTGTGGCTTTGATAGCAATGGTTTACCGGTGGGAATGCAATTAATTGGCAATGTTTTACGGGAAGATCAGTTGCTACATACCGCGTATGCTTACGAACAAGCAACGCAATGGCATCAACAGAAACCAGAAATTGCTTAATGGTAGCGCGATCGCGTAGAAAAACACATAAAGAAGCAGGTTTTCAAGGGGTTATTTCGATCTGTCATCTTGATCAAGATGGATCAATTATTTTGCAAAATCCATATTAAGTTGAATTAACTTCACTTTACATTTTGTTACTTTTTAAAAAAAAGAAGGTGAATTGTCCCACCGATGACCTTAGAAATTCCCAACCAACTAAACTGGCTGCGCGATCGCGCTCTGGAATTATTCATTTACCCCAGCATTTGGGTGGCGTTAGCCCTAGCTTCATTAACAGCCTTTTCCCAAGCAATGATGGGCTTAGCAAGTGACTGGCAACCCATTCTGTTTGTTTTTTTCGTAGCACTTATTCCCTATAATCTGGATCGGATTTTTGATTCCTATTTACAAAAAAGTTCTGATGAAAAAGCACAGTCCTATTTTCGGGCAAATTTTGGTCTTTTTGCCCTGCTAGGAGTTGCCATTGCTGGGGTGATCATTTTGCTATGGTTAGCCCCGATGTCAGTCCATTACGTCAGCCTAGCTATCGTGTTTCCTTTGGTTTATGGAGCTCCCATTTTTCCCATTCTGCAATCAAACCAGTGGCAGTGGTATCGACTGAAAGATATTCCTGGCTCCAAGGCTTGGATCGTTTGTAACATTATTACTTATGCCGCGATCGCGCTTCCACTGGCTTATGCTGAAGCTAGTTTTGATCACAAGGCAGCCCTCACAACTTGTTTCATTTTTGCCTTTGTAGGCTCCAATTCCAATCTATTTGATATTCGTGATTTAGAGTCCGATGCCAAAAAAGGCGTACTAACCTTACCACTGATGGTGGGAGTGAGAGGTACTCGCTTGATTCTCACTGTCATGAATTTAATCATGTTAGCCATCATGGTTGGCTATGGCAACACTCTAATGGTTGCTTTTTATCCAGAAATTTTCGGCGCGACAATACTAACTTTGCTGTTGATTTGGATGGTGAATGAAAAGACACCACGCTTATTTTATGATTTAGTCATTGACGGTTTACTATTTGTACCGAAACTAATTTATGTTTCCTTCTAATAGGGGAATTTGATGGGATAATTTTTACATATAACTACTCGTTTTCATTCAAAATTTCATTTAAATTCGCTACAACGTTTTTAGGTTCGTTAGAAAGAGGAAAAATTAAAATACTGTCAATCTCTTCATCTTTAACTAATTGTGGTAAACGCTCCAATTGTTCATTCGTGATCGAAATGCCATTATATTCCCGAACATATTTCAATTCGTCTTGTAAGTTTTTATCATTATAAGCCTGAATAAAGGCGCGGTCAATATTCCACTCCTCCCAATTAGCAGCGAAATATTTTTCTGCCCAATAAGGATTATGATGGGAAAGATTAAAATTAACCTCAGGATTCACTTCTTTCATTGCAGCGATCGCGCTTTGAACAAAATTCGTTAAGTTCGCTGTGCGATCCACTTTTCCTGGTAATTCAGCATGATATCCTAAATAGTCATCCCATAAAACAGCATCAACATTGGGATATTTTTGAACAAATTCCACTAAAATCTCTGTAAAGAAATTAGCCACTTCTGGATTTTCAACATCTAGAACATAATGCTCAACTCCTTCATAAGTGCGATCAATGCCAGGAACTAACCAATTTTTTTCAACCGCTAAATCAAAAATGGGGCTATTTTTATCAATTTTAATTCCTTTTTCAAAATAAGCATAAACTTCCATATTCTGTTTTTGGGCTTCATCAACTAACCAATCTAACCAGCGATCATTAAATTTATTGGGACAACTATTATATCCTAAGTTTTCTGACATTACTTCACTTTCATACATGGTACAACCATTTCCCCAAACACCATGAATAATTGTGTTAATCCCTTGCTCTTTATAATGCCGAACTCTTCTTCTAATTGTTTCTTCATCGGCTTTACCAGTCACTTTATAACGACTTAAATAAATCCCTCTAATTGCTTTTTCTCTCCAATTTTTTTCTCGTAAAGTCTGTTTTGCCTCCATTGTTTCTTCAGTTTTAGAAGGTTCTCGATTTTCCTGAATTTCGGACTCATCATGCGCTGAAGAGGTTTCACTTGGAGATTGACTCGTTTCAGTGGTTTCAGAAGAGTCAGTTTGGGAAGAATTATTGGGCTCAGAAGATTCTCGATTTTCCTGAATTTCGGACTCATCATGCGCTGAAGAGGTTTCACTTGGAGATTGTGTCGTTTCAGTGGTTTCAGAAGAGTCAGTTTGAGAAGAATTATTAGGCTCAGAAGAATTTGTATTTTGTTCAGTTTCTGATATAGAAAATACTTCTCCATCAATAGGAGTATTGCTTTCAACTTGATTATTAATGAAACTTAAAACTTCCTTTTTCTTAGGAAAATAATCACTATTAATGAACCAATAGCTACCTCCTAACAATAGTAAAATCATCCAAATCGGGATTTGTAAACATCCACAACCACTAGACTTATTTTGTTGACGTGACATAAGAAGAGACTCTGATTTAATAGGCAGTGGGACGCTATGATTACAATTAGTAATTGTAAATCATTCTAGTAGTGCAAACATATTGGTTGCTATTTTCTGGCTCACTGCTTACAGGTTACTATCATAGATTCATAACTCAATTGTTTCATCGAAACTATACATTAGTAATGGATGGTTTATTGATGATTGATCCAGCTTAATTGAGGCTGACGCTATTGCTAATGCACCTTTGATGTCTCAACTCAAAATGATTGCTTATCTGCTGTTAGTTGGCGCGATCGCGTATTTAGTCATTACTGCCACCCTATTTTTCATTCAAAGGCAATTGATTTTTTTTCCTTCTTCAAGGATTACTGATACGCCCGATGACTATGGGATGAATTATGAATCAGTTGTCATTCCCCTTAAAAACACCGATGAAACGATCCATGGTTGGTGGATTCCAGCCCAAAACGCTCAAGCACCGGTTTTCCTATATCTTCATGGTAATGGCGGTAATATTAGCTACTTTCTCCCTTGGATCAAACGGTTTCACTCAGTGGGGTTTTCGACATTTCTGTTTGATTATCGTGGCTATGGTTTGAGCGAAGGAGGCTTTCCCAGCGAACAACAGGTATATGAAGATGCCGAAATTGCTTTAAACTATTTAGTCAACCAGCGAGCCATTCCCCTAGAACAAATTTATCTCTTTGGACACTCTTTAGGCAGCGCGGTTGCCATTGAATTAGCCACTCGCAAACCCAAGATTGCAGGCTTAGCGGTGGAAGGAGCTTTTACTTCTATCCTTGATGTGGCACAATATAGCGGTGCTTACAATTGGATTCCTGTGAACTTGTTACTTACCCAGCGGTTTAATTCTCTGGAGAAAATTTCACAACTGGATCAACCGATATTTTTCGTTCACGGTTGTGAAGATCGGCTGATTCCTGCTGAGATGAGTCAGCAACTTTATGACGCTGCAAGGGGACGCAAAGAACTATGGCTGGTGGAAGGCGCCAATCACGAAAATGTTCCCAATATTGCAGGGTCAGAATATGAAAAACGGATTTGGGAGTTTCTAGTAGCGGACTAGTTAAAGATTATGCTTGATTTAGTGGCTTTGGGCGCGAT
>JAHEOB010000063.1 GCA_018610095.1 Halothece sp. MAG | reverse complement strand
GTTTGGTTGGGAACCATTACCTTTAGCATTGTGGTCTTTATTATTCTGCAATTTGTTTGGTCGCTGGGAGAAACGGTTCGCCAAGCCGATGGTTGGTTTCTCGGCCCTGAAACACTTTTATTGACAGGCGTTTTAGCAGTCTTATTTATCATTTATGGATTAGCATTAAGTTCCAGTTCCACCCCCTTTACAGCAATGCTGGTGGATGTTTCCGACGATGATAATCGCTCCAAATTAGTAGGGATTACTTGGTCAATGTTAATGGTTGGCATTGTTATTGGTGGTATTTCTGGTGGGATTTTTCTCGATACATTACAACAAGATGGGGTGAGTTGGAGTGCTAATGTGGGCAGTTTATTGTTAAACGATGAAATGGTGATTCCCACCCCGATTGAGACGCTACGAGTACCACTTAATATTTTATTTGTACTAGCTCCTTTGGTGGTGATTGCCTTTGCTTTTATCGCAACTTGGGGAATTGAGAAAAAGTACTCTCGTTTTACCAATCGTTCTAATTTTGATCAAAGAGAAGATCAAGTAACCCTGGGGCGAGCCATCCGGATTCTAACTGCCAGTCGGCAAACAGGCTTATTTTTTTGTTTTCTAGCAATGATCACCCTTAGCTTATTTATGCAGGAGGCAGTTTTAGAACCCTACGGTGGCGAAGTATTTAATATGCCCATTGCAGAAACAACTCGCCTCAATGCTTGGTGGGGCATTGGAATTTTACTGGGTTATAGTAGCAGTGGCTTTTTTGTCATTCCCCGTTTAGGAAAACAGCGAACCACTCGCCTTGGTTGTTTATTGGTAGCTGCTACTTTTATCTTAATAGTTCTCGCTGGTTTCACTGAACAAAGTCTAGTGCTGAAATTAGCCGTCTTGTTATTTGGGTTAGCTGCCGGATTAACCACCACTGGTGCCATTAATTTAATGCTTGATTTTACCGCTGCGAAAACAGCAGGAACCTTTATTGGGGCTTGGGGATTAGCGCAAGCTCTATCTCGTGCTAGTGCTACCGTGTTGGGAGGAACCATTTTAGATTTGGGTAAAGCCTTATTTAATACCCCAATATTTGCTTATGCGTTAGTGTTTGGTTTAGAAGCGTTGGTTATTTTAGCCGCGATCGCGCTGTTAAATCAAATTAGTTTAACCGAGTTTCGTGAGTCAACGGAAAATGCCACAATAGTGGCAATGGAAGGAGAATTAGACGGATAATGCAACCATATTGGCAAGAAATTTTAGAATTTAGTCACTCCCTAACCCAACGGGTGGGAAATACTCTCTCTCAACAATTTGGCAAAGCGCAAGCTCAACAGAAAGCAGATGGATCATTAGTCACCAGTTCCGATCAATGGGCAGATGAACAAATTCGCAGCGCGATCGGGCAACAGTTTCCCGATCATGGCGTTCTCACTGAAGAAACCGTTCACATTTTCCCTGACACAGAATGGTGTTGGATTATTGATCCCATTGATGGCACAACGAACTTTGCTAGAGGCATCCCTATCTGGGGCATTTCTATGGGATTACTCTATCGCGGAATGCCCGTGTTTGGATATGTCTATTTCCCTAACTTGCAGCAATCCTTCCATGGCTTTTGGTTCAATGATTCAGGTTTAGAGGGGGAAAACGGCGCATATTGCAATGGAACCCCGATCCACAGTAGCTCCGATGAACCCAGTCCCAGTCATTTATTTAGCCTCTGTGCCAGAAGTAACACCATCTTAAAGCAATCTCTTCCTTGTAAAAGCCGAGTGGTTGGTGTATGCACCTATAGCTTTTTATTAGTTGCCACTGGCGGGGTACTGGGATCAGTAGAAGCCATTCCCAAAGTTTGGGATTTAGCAGGCGTTTGGCCGATTATCCAAGCAGCAGGCGGACAATTTGTTCCCCTCACTGACGATGACATCTTTCCTTTAACAGTGGGAGAAGATTATGGCAAAAAAGTGTTACCCACCTTAGTTGTTAGTCGTTCCGAACTAGCGTCCGTGTTTGAACCCTTAATGCAACCTGTTAAGGATAAGGTCTTCCAAAAAGCCCCATAAAGTACGCTATAATAACAATCCGATAATCATTGTGATGTGCCAGCATAGCTCAGCGGTAGAGCAACCCACTCGTAATGGGTAGGTCAGCGGTTCGAGTCCGCTTGCTGGCTTGTTTGTTAAATACCTTTTCGGTATTATTAAACTTTGCTCCATGATACCCACTTCATTCAATTCTCTCTGAACCAGCGCGATCGCGCAACCATTAGCTACTAGTCATATTCGCCTCTTTCCAGGTTAACTGTACAGTCCTACACTTGAGAGGGAGAGGTTTTAAGAAAACAAACTCAATCTGATGAAGCGTTAAACAGCGACTCAGGAGAATTTTTGATGAAAAAAGTTTTAAGTATCATTCTCGGCGGGGGTGCAGGAACACGTCTGTATCCCCTAACCAAACTACGGGCAAAACCAGCCGTTCCCCTTGCCGGAAAATATCGGTTAATTGATATTCCTGTGAGTAACTGCATCAACTCAGGGCTACAGAAAATCTATGTCTTGACGCAATTTAATTCCGCTTCCCTCAATCGCCATATTACCCGAACTTATAACTTTTCGGGTTTCACTGATGGCTTTACAGAAGTGCTAGCAGCCCAACAAACCCCAGAAAATCCCAACTGGTTTCAAGGTACAGCCGATGCAGTTCGCAAATATTTATGGCTTTTTCAAGAATGGGATGTCGATGAATATTTAATTTTATCTGGGGATCATCTTTATCGAATGGACTATTCCAAATTTATTCAGCACCATCGGGAAACAGGGGCAGACATAACCCTCTCAGTGATTCCCATTGACGAAAAACGCGCCTCAAGCTTTGGGTTAATGAAAATCGATGATTCCGGGCAAATCATTGATTTTAGCGAAAAACCGAAAGGGGATGAACTTAAACGAATGAAAGTGGATACTACCACCCTAGGGCTTGATAGCCAGCAGGCGCAAAAAATGCCCTATATTGCCTCAATGGGTATTTATGTCTTCAAAAAAGAAGTATTAGCAAAATTATTACAAGACAATCCTGAACAAACTGACTTTGGCAAAGAAATTATTCCCTCTGCTGCTAAAGATCACAGCATCCAAGCCTATTTATTCAATGATTATTGGGAAGACATTGGAACCATCGAGGCTTTCTATAATGCCAATCTTGCCTTAACGGTTCAACCTCAACCCCCGTTTAGTTTTTATGATAAAGATGCGCCGATTTATACTCGTGCCCGTTATCTTCCGCCAACGAAACTATTGCACTGTGAAGTGAGTGAATCCATTATTGGCGAAGGTTGTATTCTGAAAGAATGCACGATTGGCAACTCGGTGATAGGGATTCGCACTCGCATTGAACGGGGTTGTTCCGTTGAAAATAGTTTGATTATGGGATCGGATTTCTATGAATCTCATGCTGAACGGTCTTCTGGTGGCAGATACGATAATCAAATTCCGCTTGGTATTGGGGAAAATAGTAAAATTCGTCGCGCGATCGTGGATAAAAATGCCCGCATTGGTAAAAATGTTCTCATCATGAATAAAGATCGCGTCCAAGAAGCCGAGCGCGAAGAAGAGGGATTTTATATCCGAGGAGGCATTGTCGTCATCCTCAAAAATGCTGTTATTCCAGACGATACGGTGATTTAGTTACCCTAGACAGGGGAGATCGATTTCCCCTGTTATCGGTTCAGTTCCATCTTTCCAAAAAAAACTCCCTGCCATCCTCTTTTTCAAAAGTTGGCAAGGAGTGTCACTAGTGACAGAAATTTGACTTAAGTTATAATATTGCGAGTCAACTAAGTTAGGCTGTTCTAATGAGTGGTTTCGCACTCCCTCCCTAGTTGCAAATTGGGGGAAACGGTAAAAACCCCAAACCTCTCAACTTAAATCAAATCCTGCTTAGTTTTTTGGCTAACGATTCAATTACACCTTTTACTGCTAATTTTCCCTATGCTGTCCTCTCTCTTCTTGACGACCGTTCTCCTTCAGAAGAGAGTTCTCAGATGAAACAGCAAAACCTCTGATAGCGACAGCATAAGGGACTCCGTTACTTATTTTCTATAATACAAGCGTTACGCCCGAATGTGGCGTTTCCTACAAAAAAATTCATCTTTGTGAGCAAAAATAACGTTAAATTGTGATTAAACTGCTTGGCGCGATCGCAAAGGTTTGTAATTCATTGCTAAACCCCCAAACGGATTTTTTGCTCAAAATAATCAAGGATGATCCCAACCAAAAGCCCCAAAGCAAAGCCATACGGTAAACTTGCTGCCAGTAAACCAACAAGAATAATGACTGAAAATTCCTTTTGGAGATGGGCAGTATCACGAATTAAAGTGATTAGGGCAATGGCTTTAAATAATAAGAGAACACCAAGGATTGGAAGCGGAAAAACCTTTGCTAATAAATCAAAACCACTGCCAAAAAAAATCCCCATCCCTAACAAAAGTATCCCATAAATAATAACTGATCCGCCGGTTCTCGCGCCAAATACAAAATGTCCTGCAATTCCGCCTGAACCATGACAAGTAGGCATTCCACCCAACCATGGATTGATTAGATTCATTACCGCATAGGTCAAACCAATCTTGCGAATACTGACAGCGTGATGGGGAAAATAATCCTGCACTAATTGTCGAGTTGCTAAAACTGAGTTACCCAGGGAAAGGGGAATTTGCGGTAAGGTCAACACAATCAAACCGGTCTGGATATCGGTTAAGGTTGGAACATGCCAACTTGGAAGGTGAACGCCAAAGTGATTGACTAATTCTGTCGTATCAACTTGAAACCAAAGGGCATAGCCCACTCCCATGGCAATAATAGGGATCGCTGCCGGTAATCGCCGATTCCCAATCAAAACAACAGCAATGATAAACGCGATCGCGGCTAGCCCGTAACCTGTGAGACCATCGGTTTGAACAAAATCCCCAAGGGCGACTGAAGCTAATTTTAACCCTAACCCAAATTGAATGCCACGCACCACTGATTTGGGAATCTTTTTTGCCAGCCACTCCAGAGAACCAGTAAGCGTCAACAATAGCATAATGATGCCAATAGCGAGTCCGGCACCATGAAGGGTTGCTGCTGTTAATTCTTGAGCAATCACAATAGTTGCCATTGCCTTTAGTGGCTGCACGGGCATGGGAAATGGGTACATTAGCCCACTTAGGATTTGCATTCCCCCAAACATGACTAACAAATTCGTTCCATCTAGATTGGCAACGTTGGCGACACCAATTAGCAGGGGGAGATCCGCACCAATATCTCCAAATGCCCCCGAAAATTCATTGCGATCCCAAATGCGATTTTTTAAACGCTTTAACATTAATCTGATTTTTATTTAATGAGCGAAATTTAGGCGAAGGCACATTTAGAAAAAACTGGCAAACCATTCCAACCAAGGTGAGGGATTGCGCGATCGTTAATGCTGGGTTTAACTTCACCAATACGCCAATTAATTTCACAATCCCGGAACTGGCGGATGAAAGAAAAACGCTAATGCAATGACAATATAAGTGGCTAACAGCAAACTCCCTTCTAACCAGTTGGATTTGCCATCAGAACTAATGGAGTTGGCAATCAACACAGAAACTGCAACGGCGACTAATTCAAAGGGATTGAAATCTAAATCCATGGGTTGTCCAATGATCCAACCCGCAATGACTAAGACTGGGGCGACAAAAAGGGCAATTTGCAGCGTTGACCCCACTGCCACTGATAAGGATAAATCCATTTTATTTTTCAT
>JAHEOB010000062.1 GCA_018610095.1 Halothece sp. MAG | reverse complement strand
TGCGCTAGAAGTCGCCCAAGGGGTGAAAGCGAAAATGGCGGAATTATCGGAAGAATTTCCCTCAGGCCTGGCATATGAAGTGGGATTTGATACCACTGACTTTGTTCAACAATCCATTAATAGCGTAGTTCAAACCTTGTTACAGGCAGTGCTGTTAGTGGTGTTAGTAATTTTTCTGTTTTTGCAAGATTGGCGTACCACCCTCATTCCTGCTATTACCGTTCCCTTATCTCTAATTGGCACCTTTACCTTTGTCAATGTTTTTGATTTTTCTATTAATACGTTAACTCTGTTTGGATTAACCCTTGCCACGGGAATGGTGGTGGATGATGCCATTATTGTGGTGGAAGATATCAGCCGTAAAATTCAGGATAAAGGATTACCCCCTCGTCAAGCTGCTATGGATGCCATGCGGGAGTTAAGTAGTGCCGTAATTGCCACCTCGCTGGTATTAATGGCAGTGTTTATTCCGGTTGCCTTTTTCCCAGGAACAACTGGGGCCTTATATCGCCAATTTGCCCTCACCATTGCCTTCGCGATCGCGGTTTCCACGTTTAATGCTCTCACCATTACCCCGACCCTATCAGGATTACTCTTACGACGAAAGCGTCCTAGTCGAGGCATTTTAGCGTGGTTCTTTGGTGGGTTTAATTGGTTTTTAGGGGGCTTAGAACGAACTTATCGTGGCATTATTGCTTTCTTAACCAACATCAAAATGGTCATTCTGGCTGTTTTTGTTGCGCTATTAGTACTAACGGGATGGGTCTATAATCAAGTTCCCCAAGCCTTTTTACCAAAGGAAGACCAAGGCTACTTTATCACCATTGTGGAAGGACCGGATGGGGTTTCCTTATCTTATACCAGAGATGTCATGAAGCAAATTGAAGATATTTATCTCGATATTCCAGAAGTGCGAGCAACATTTGCAGTTGGCGGGTTTGGCTTAGGTGGGGGTGGAACGGCTAATAGTGGGGCGATTTTTACCCCCTTAATTCCTTGGTCAGAACGAACAGAGCCTTCCCAGTCAGTCGAGGCAATTATCAATCGGGTACGAGGGCAAGTCATGACAATGCCAGAAGCAACAGTCATTCCTGTCAATCCTCCCTCTATTCGAGGGTTAGGCGCATTTGGTGGATTTGAGTTTCAATTACAAGATCGCCGAGGGAACATGGACATTACCGAATTTACCCAGCAGATGCGGAAATTAGTGGGGGCTGCCAATAAACATCCCGATATAGCAGGAGCTTTTAGCCAATTTTCTGCCGATAGTGAAATTTTACAACTGAATGTGAAGCGCGATCGCGCCAAAGCGCTGCAAGTTGATCTTGATGACATTTTTAACACCCTTCAAACTTACCTCGGTTCGCAATATGTCAACGACTTTACCCTGAATCGGCGCAACTATCGCGTTTATGTGCAAGCAGATGCCTCTTTTCGTCGCAATCCCGAACAAATCAACGAATTTTATGTCCGATCCAACAATGATGAAATGATCTCTCTTGGCAATTTAGTAGAGATTCAATCCACCACTGGGGCACAAACCATTAACCACTACAATACCTTCCGTTCCATTGAAATTAATGGCGAAGCTGCCAGTGGGGCAAGTTCCGGTGAAGCCATTGCTGCCATGGAAGCTGTGGCTGAGGAAATGTTACCCCCAGGATTGGGGTTTGAATGGTCTGGCATTTCCCTAGAAGAAATTGAATCGGCCGGACAAGCCCCGATTATTTTCGGTTTAGGATTAGTCTTTGTGTTTTTAATTTTAGCAGCGCAATATGAAAGCTATATTGACCCCATTATTATTATGGTGGCAGTCCCATTGGCAGTATTGGGCGCCTTAACGGCTCAATCCCTGCGTGGGTTGCAAAATGATGTCTATACCCAAGTGGGATTAGTGATGCTGATTGGGCTGGCAAGTAAAAACTCCATTTTAATCGTCGAGTTTGCTAACCAACTACGGGCAGAAGGTGCCCGCATCACCCAAGCAGCCATTGAAGCAGCCCAAAAACGGATGCGTCCCATTATTATGACAGCTATTTCCACCCTCAGCAGCATCTTTCCTTTGGTGATTGCAACTGGGGCAGGAGCTGCCAGTCGTCAGTCATTAGGCACTGCAGTATTTGGGGGAATGTTTGTTGCCACCTTTTTGAGTTTATTTGTCATTCCCATTTTATATATCATTATCAAAACCCTAGGCGAGTTAATCTTTGGTTCCCGTTATCCGAAACCCACTGAACTGGCGACCCCCCCTACTCATCAACCAGAACAAGTGGCACCATCCAGGGATGATAGTCAAAACAGCTAAGTTGCCCCATTAATTACAACCACAAAATGATGTAATATTTGATCGCCCTCCCTACCATGTGGAGGGTTCATTGTCGTCAAAACAATCAGGAGATTAATGGAAAAAATATGAATAATCAGCAACTAGAAACGATTTTGCAATACGAATTTTTGGGAAATTTGGTATCGGAATATTTACTCGCGTTAGCCATTATCATTGTTGGCTTACTCCTAATTAAATTTGTAATTAAACCGTTTATTTTAAAAGGAATTAGAAACTGGATTGCTAATTCCAGGATTCCTTTTAATAATCGAATCCTTAAAATATTTGAAACGACAATTGTTCCCTTACTGAATTTGGGACTCCTTTATATTAGTATTGGTAATTTAACCCTACATCCTATTATTAATCAAACCATTGATGTTATTGGTATTATTATTGGAACCTTTATTGGGATTCAGTTTATTGGTAAAATCATTGAATATCTGTTAGCCACTTATTGGTTATCTGGAGAATCGGAAGAAGCACGGGAACAAACGCTTGCGATTATTTCTCCTGCCATAAAAATTGTTATTTGGACAATTGGCTTTATCTTTTTATTAGCTAATCTTGGATTTAATATTTCCGCCTTAATTGCCGGTTTAGGTGTTGGGGGAATTGCCATTGCCTTAGCAGCCCAAGGAATCTTTCAAGAACTATTTAGTTACTTTGCCATTGTCCTCGATCGTCCCGTCAGAATTGGTGACTTTATTATTGTTGGGGATTTAGTTGGTTCTGTGGAATATATTGGCATTAAAACCACTCGGCTTCGTAGTTTAAGTGGAGAACAAATCATCTTATCCAATAGTGATCTGACGAGTTCTCGCATTCGTAATTATAAACGGATGGAAGAACGCCGAATTGTCTTTAGTATTGGCGTTGCTTATGACACTTCCAATGAACAAATGAAGGCTATTCCTGAAATCATTCGTGCTATAATTGAGCAAACCGAAAATACTCGCTTCGATCGTTGTCATTTCAGTTCCTATGGGGATTTCAGTTTAAACTTTGAAACGGTTTATTATATGGAAACTGCTAACTATGATGCCTATATGGATGCCCAACAAAAAATTAACTTAGCCATTAAAGAGAAATTTGAAGCCGAAGGCATTGAAATTGCTTATCCCACTCAAGTTTTGTATGTCAATTATGTTACAGAAAATAACAGTAACTAGGGATTAATTTTGTGAACCATCATTCGTTGGTTTTTTTTATGTGAAATCTACAATAAATTTTCCATCTAATTAGGGTAGATAGGGGCTTTCAAGGCAGCAAACTAAGTGCCTCCCATAGCCCCTTATCCATAGATTTTCACAAGCCCCATACTTGAAGCAATTTCGGGTAATGCGAGCAATAGCTTCTAGAGCTTCTCCTTTTTCTTGTTCACTAAGTTCCTCGAACTCATGCAACAAGGAATTTAAACTAGTTGTCAGTCAACTGGAATTAATGATTATTTACGATCTTTAAAGACGCTTCTAGAAAGTGGAAATTGACCTCTTTAAAGACGCTTCTAGAAAGTGGAAATTGACCAGAGTCTCCAAAAGCGTCAAATATTTATCATTTGTTTCTACGACCGCCACCAGAAGAATTTCGATTTTCGCGCGGACGGGCTTGATTAACTTTTAGTTCACGCCCCATCCATTCTGCACCATTGAGTTCAGAAATTGCGGTTGCTTCTTCATTCTCAGTACTCATTTCAACAAAGCCGAATCCTCTCATCCGACCAGTTTCACGATCCGTAGGAAGATGAACTCGTTTCACAGTACCATAATCAGCAAATACTTCGCTTAACTCGTCTCGGGTTACAGAATAATCTAAATTACCGACGTAAATTGACATTGATAGGAACTCTCCTCAATCAAAAAAAATGTAGCGAACTCAGATTTCGGAGAAAGTCCATCAATATGAAGCTAAAAAAACACTATCAATACTGAGCTTGTCACCGATCTTTATTCTTTAATTAATCCTAGCAATAAGTTTTCAGATAAGCAAGCTATTTGCCATCAGCAAATCTATAATAAAGATTAAGATTGACCTGAAATCCTAGCCGTTAAAACAGAAAACGCATTAATAAAGAACCAACACTGGTTAAAACATTGCCTAAGCCACCACCACTATCTTGTTGTTCTTCTTTGACTTTCTGGGCAGTTTTCATTATTTGCAAAAATTCTTGTGAGGTTTGTACCCCTGCAATATTTTCCTGCTGGGCAAATAAATCAGCAGCCCTTTCTGCATCTTGGATCGCTGCTTGTTCTTGCCCTAATTCATAACGGGCAATCCCCCTTCCTAAATAAGCAGGGGCATATTCAGAATCGACACGGATGGCAAGATTAGAATATTCAACGGCTGTTTCATAATTGCCCTGTTGGGCTTGGGCAAATGCAATTTGATAATATTGTTGTGCAGAAGCTGCTGAATTGGGAATCGCGATCGCGCCTTTAATATAGGCGTTTTCCAAGGTTGTTCCTTCTAATTGGGCATCCCTTAAATAAGCGTTTCTCAAATCAGTTCTTGTTAAATTTGCACCCCTTAAGTTAGCCCCAGTTAAATCGGCTCCCCTTAAATTAGCTCCAGTTAAGTTCGCTCCCCTTAAATTTGCGCCAGTTAAATCAGCGCGACCTAGGTTAGCATTGCTTAAATTCGCTCCTTGTAGTTGCGCCCCTGCTAAATCAGCTCTGACTAATCCAGCATTAACCAAATTACACTGTTCACAACGCTGAGTTGATAATAGTTGATAAATATCATTCCCATTATTAGCCCATGCAGTGGAAGGGGCAATGAATATAGCGACAACGGTGGCAGTGGTAAATTTACGCCAAGACATAACTCAAACGTCAATCAAGACAATTTTAGTGATAGGATAACACAGCTTTGACGGGCAATTGAAAGATATCGCAACTAATAGCCAACCAAGGCTGATCCCGAAAAGAAAAAGCTAAAATGTAAAAGATAGAAAGAAGAATTGAGTGATAATCCAGCATTGAAAAAAGTATTATACATAATTGTTGGAAGTTTTGTTGTTGGAGCGTTAATTGCAGTAGGAAGTTGGAAGTGGTGGGAAAGCGCGATCGCGCCAGTCGCCTCTTCTTCCTCTGAACCAGAGCGAAAAACCATTAAAATTCCTGAAGGATATTCTGCAACAGCAGTCGGTCAAAGACTCCAAAAAGCTGGGATGATTCGCTCACTACTGGCTTGGAAAATTTGGCTCTATCATTTCCGTGTTCGAGACAAACAACCTCAATTAAAAGCAGGATATTATGAATTGTCTCAAGAGCTTTCTCTGCCAGAAATTGGAAAAAAGCTTCGTCAAGGGAATACCATTGAAACGCGCCTCAATCGAACCGTAACGATTCCTGAAGGTTGGACCCAACAAGACATTGCAGAACACTTTGAAAAACTCGGTTATTTTCCTGCAGAAGAATTCATCGAAGCCACTCGCAACATTGATACCGATGATTATCCTTGGTTACCTGAGGATTTACCCCATTTAGAAGGATTTTTATACCCTGATACTTATCACATTCCTAAGGAAGATGTTCCCCCAGAAATGTTAATTGAGTTAAAACTAGAGCGATTTGAACAAGTTGCTATCCCCTTATACCGAAAAAATGACACTCCTTATACTCTTCAAGAGTGGGTTACCCTTGCCAGTATTGTGGAACAAGAAGCCTTAGTGGATCACGAATACACGATAATTGCAGCCGTCTTTGCCAAACGATTAGAGGAAGATATGCCTCTAGCAGCCGATCCCACGGTCGAGTACGCTTTTAACATTGAGCAAACCGAACATCGTCCCCTCACCATTGAAGAAGTGAATAAACCTTCCCCTTATAATACTTATATCAAGGAAGGATTGCCCCCAACACCAATTTCCAGTCCCGGAAAACAAGCTCTCAAGGCTTCTCTCAATCCCCCTGAAACTGATTATCGATTTTTCCTTGCTCGTTATGATGGAACGCACGTTTTTAGCAAAACCTATGAACAACACCGAAGAGCCAAGCGTCGCCTGCACTGATCACCCTTGCTGGTTTTGGGACAATTGGTCTTGGTTCAGCTCCTGTAACAGAAAAATTGGCATCAAAGCACGACTCATTTCATTGGTATATTCTGAACTTAAATAAATGCGATACTCCTCATTATTTGCAAGATGG
>JAHEOB010000061.1 GCA_018610095.1 Halothece sp. MAG | reverse complement strand
CCAGTGTTACTCGCTGCGTCAATCTCAATGACATCTAAGGCAGAACTATTATTAATGGCACGACAGGCCTCACAGACGCCACAGGGATCGGCTGTCGGTTGGTCACTATTTTGGCAATTCAGGGATTTGGCTAAAATTCTCGCGGAAGAGGTTTTCCCTGTGCCACGGGGGCCACTAAACAGATAAGCAGGGGCAATCCGTTGGCGATTGATGGCATTACTAAGGGTTTGCGCGATCGCGCTTTGCCCCACCAAATCGGCAAAAGTTTGGGGACGATATTTGTGATGAAGCGGTTGATAGGACATTCCAGCAACCAGAACGAGCGAAAAAAATAGCAAGGCGAACTACCTTGCTAATGGGTGGTATCCTTTTATTATGACGTTTTTTATTGAAATTTATAGGTCGCCCCCGCGCACGGCGAGTAAAAAAATCACAATGGGACCAGAAATTAAAATGAGGGTGACAAAGGTTAGCTGAAAGATCACCTCATAATCAAGATTACTTAAAATATTGATGATCGCGTCCATAAGTTCTCCCGTTTAGCAGATTTTAAAAAGGTTTATTTTCTTCCAAGATTGGATTGTAACTGGGATTCAGATGTTTCTTTAGAAAGATTTAACAAAAGTTAACTTCCTGTAAAGTTAATGGTGCTGATCCAGTAACTAACCATATTGCTGTTCGGTATCAAGGTTAAACAGTCGTTGTAAGGATTGCACAGTGCGCCGACGCATTTCCACATCTTCTTGGGCTCGTAGTTCCACCATGGGTTCGTGAAGAATTTTGTTAACAATGCCTCGGGTGAGAGCTTCAATCACTTCTTGATGCTTTTCCGCAAACTCTGTGCCTAAACGGGAGAGCGCTTTTTCTAATTCTTGTTCGCGGATGGAATCCACTTTTTCACGCAAGGAATTAATGGTGGGAACGGTTTCTAGGGAACGCCACCAAACTTCAAAGGAAGCCACCTCTTCATCAATTAAGGCTTCCGCTTCTTGCGCCATTTGCCGACGACTGGCACTGTTTTTCGCGACAACTGATTTTAAGTCGTCAACGGTATAATTAAGCACCCCTTCTAACTCACCAACATCAGTGGCGACATTCAGGGGAACAGAAATATCAAATAACAACAGTTTTTGCGAAGGTTCAAGATGTTGTTCTAATTTGGCGCGATCTAAAATGGGCTCACTGGCGCCGGTACTGGTAAAGACTAAATGGGATTGGGAAATGACACCCATCATCTGATCGAGGGGATAAGTTTGGAGTTCAGCATTGGCATCACTAAATTTTTCAGCCAGTTCCGCAGCACGCTCTTGTGAACGGTTAACAATCGAAATTTTAGTTGCTCCTTTGCTGAGCAAATGTTGCACTAACAAGCGTGCCATTTGCCCTGCACCGACAATGGTGCAATGATAGTATCCTAAGTAATCAACTTTGCGATTTGCCAATTCCACCGCGGCTGAACTAATCGACATTGCCCCAGTGCCAAGATTGGTATTACTCCGAACCCGTTTCCCAGCAGATAGGGATTGTTTAAATAGGCGATCGAGCAACCGTCCAACCCCTTTATGTTTCTGAGCCAGTTTATGAGCGTGTTTAACTTGGGAGATAATCTGTCCTTCTCCTAAGACTAAACTATCTAAGCCTGCAGCAACTCGCATCAAGTGACGGAGGGCATCTTGATGGAGGAGAAAGAACAGATGTCGTCGTAGCTGATAAATCGGATAGGCACTCCGTTCCGAGAGAAATTGCGTAATTTCGTGAATGCCTTGTTCGGCATCCGCAATGACGGCATAAATTTCTAAACGGTTACAGGTACTTAGAATGGAAACTTCTTCCACATGGGGATATTGACATAATTCCGCGATCGCGCCTTCAACAGCATTGTCTTGAATACTTAATTTTTCGCGCACAGCTACTGGTGCGGTTTTGTGGCTTAAACCGACAACTACGATATTCATGTGTTCTCCCAAGGATCCTCTCTGCTTTGCGTCAACTCAACAAATTTATCGAGTGAGTCAATAATAACTCCTCTCTATCATTTGTAATTTATAGGGAATTGTGTCCTAAAATAAAGATTTTGAAAATAAACTTTGTAAAATTTTTTAAAAGGCAATGTTGATGTATCATCCTTATCTTGCAACCTGATGGTTTTCTCAGAGACCAAAAAAAAGATAAATTAAAATTAACAAGATTGCTTGGTTTAAACTAGCTTAACCTATGTCGGAACAGTCTCAATCGTTTCAGCTATCCTCAGATCAGGCTCAAGAATTATTACAACAGCTCCGACGCAAAGAAGGGAATTGGGTAGAATGGGGCAAAGCCTGTCAACAGTTGCAAAACGCAGGATATGATACCCAAAGTATTTTTGAACAAACGGGGTTTGAACCGATTCATCAAAACCAATTGATTGTGGCAGCACAGGTTTATGATAGTGTGATTAAGGCAGGCGTCGCAGACCATGTAGAAAATCACTTTCGTCAAACGGGTAGTGATATTCTCTACGAATTGCGGGTTCTCTCCACTCAGCAACGGGTAGAAGCAGCAACACTGGCAGTGGAAAAAAACTTAACTCAGTCTGACGTTCGTGAAATTACCAAAGCGATTAAAGAATTTGATACCTTATCGAGTTTACCCGAAGGATTTGAGGCCTCTGCTGGGGATGCCGTTGCTTACCATTATTGGAAACTAGCTCGTAGCAAAAAAGATGTCCAAGCGCGATCGCGCCTCATTGGTCAAGGACTGCGTTATGCCCAATCTAACACGGCTCGGGAAAAACTCGAACAGCTATTGAGCGATTTTACTGTCGTTCCTGAAACCCCTGCGCCAACGTTACCCCTCTATCGCCTAGAACAAGAAGACGAACTGCCTCGAATTATTCCCGTTCTTTCCAGTTTGCAAGTGAGTACCTCACAGTTTCAAAGTGTTTCTCAACCTGAGTTCCGAGCAACATTTAGCTTTACCAAATTATCTGGGGAACAAGAATGGGTTGCCCTTCCTGGTTGGCATGTTATTTTAAGGGCTAGCGATCCCGTGGCAATTCCGTGTCAGAAAGAACAACTTCCAAAATCAGATACTCTCAGTGATGATGATTATTTAGTTGTGGTGGATCGCGGGCAAACGCAATGGCATCCTTACAGTTATTTTTTAGTGGAACAAGACAAGGGGTTAGGGATTAAATGGTTTGAACAAGCCCCCAATCAAACGTTATTGGGAAAAGTGATTTTAATTTTACGTCCCAAGAAAATTGTTGATGAAAGCGCGATCGCGCAAGGTTGGGATTGGGAAGAGTAAACCAAAAATTTGCTAATGATGTGATCGATGACTCAATTACAAAATGCCACCATTGTTCTAACTGGTGCAGCAGGAGGATTTGGTGAACAATTTATCCGACAACTCTTAAAGGCAGGAAGTCAATTAATTTTAACTGATTTCGATGTTGAGCTTTTACGAGAAAAAGTTGCAACCATCCAACAAGAAGTGACCACTGGCAAAGTTATTGCCTGTTGGGGCATTGATTTAGCCAATCGGGATGGCTGTCAGAGGCTTTATGATCAAGTTAAGGCGTTACAGTTACCAGTTGATATTTTAATCAATAACGCGGGGATGGGATTATATGGTCGCATGGATGAAGTTCCCCATGAAAAATGGGAAACACTAATGGAAGTCAATCTGATTACGCCCATGCGCTTAAGTTCTTTATTTATGGCGGATATGATTGCCCGTCAACAAGGACATATTGTTAATATTTCTTCTATTGCGGGAGAAATTGTTCCACCCGGTTTAACCCATTATGGTGCGAGTAAATTTGGTTTACGTGGCTTTACGGAAGGACTTTTTCATGAAGTAAAACCTTATAACGTCAAAGTAACAGGCGTTTATCCGTTTTTTAGTCGCACGCCACTTTTAAAATCCCAACAATATGGAACACTTGCTAACAATGACTATGGATACCTAGAAAATATAGCAACTGATCCCGCAAAAGTGATTGAAATAACAATTCGAGGAATTGTTAACAATCAACGTCATATTTTCCCTGATCGGACGGCTAAATTGCTACATTTGCTCAAACAATATTTTCCCAGTTTAGTAAATTGGAGAACTGAAAAATTTCGACCTAAAACATGACTCATACAACGGAAAAGCAATTAATTATTGGTGCAGGATTTGTAGGCTTAGGAATTGCACAAGCGCTTCAATCCGCTAACATTGCTTATGATCAAGTGGATGCAAGTGATGAAATTGGCGGTAATTGGTATAACGGCGTTTATGAAACGGTTCATATTATTTCTTCTAAAAAAGTGACTCAGTTTTCCCATTTTCCCATGCCAGACCATTATCCTGATTTTCCCAGTGGGAAACAGGTTTGGGAGTATTTAAATGATTTTGCGGAACACTTTCAGCTACGGGACAAGATTGAACTGAATCGGAAAGTTATTGATGTTAGACCAATTGAAAATAATCTTTGGCAAGTAACATTTGCCAATCAAGAACAACGCATTTATAAAGGTGTCATTTTATGTAATGGTCATCATTGGTTCAAGCGTTTCCCACAGTTCCAAGGAAACTTTCAAGGAGACATTATCCACTCCAAAGATTATAAACAACCGGAACAACTTCGTGGCAAACGTGTTTTAGTAATTGGTGGTGGTAATTCTGGTTGTGATATTGCTGCAGAAGCAGCACGGGTGGGGGCAAAAAGTATCTTCAGTTTACGAGATTCAGTTTGGTTTATTCCCAAAATCTTTGCTGGAAAGCCCACAGTTGATTTAGTCCAAATCTGGATGCCAGAGTGGCTGCAACGTCTGTTAACTTACGGAATTATTCGTTTGACGTTTGGAACCCATCAAGATTATGGAATGCCAAAACCCAAGCATCGTATTTTTGAAAAACATCCCACTGTCAATAGTGCAGTTCCCTATTACATCAAACATGGTCGGATCACCCCGAAACCAGAAGTCCAACAATTAGACGGGAAACAAGTGGAATTTGTTGATGGTAGCTGTGAAGAAATTGATGTCATTGTTTGTGCCACAGGATACCATGTTGCCTATCCCTTTTTACCCAAGGAACTACAAAGAGTGAAAGGCGCGGTCGTTCAATCTTATGGCGGTTCTTTCCTCGATGATTATAAAGGATTAGCGTTTGTCGGATGGGGGCAGCCTCGAGGAGGCGTCGGTTCTTTAATTGCAGCCTATGCCCCAATTTTTGCTCGCTTGCTAAAACTTCAAGATGAAATCAATGTTCCCATTGGTCGTGTGTTTAAGGCAATGGGACAATCGATACCAACTTCCCATTTGGTTGATCCACAAAAAGTGTTTAGACAATTAAAGTTGTTTAATATTGCCTTTCCGTTATTTACTAGAAAAGCCTATCAGGTTGATGCCACTGATCCTAATTTTCAGAATCAATCTTTATGAAACTGGTTGTGATTGTAAATCGATCCGACTCTACTGGCTAACAGTGCGAGCGCGCTTGCAATCTCGACATATTAATAATTTAATTCACTTTAAAGTAATTCTAACTGACGTGGGGCAATAGAGTTATTCCAGAATTGATACTCGTTCAATAAACCAATTTCTTTCGCAACTGCTTTGAGAGATAGTTGTTTTAATAAATTAATCGTAATCGGTCTTTTGTTATCCCAAAATATAAGTGATTCTAGAAACTCTAATGCTGGATCAGAGGTAATTAATTTAAATATAAACTGCGCTTCTGCTTTGTCATAAAAAGAAAGGAAATTCACGGTGTCGTCAAAAATGACTGGTTTGTTATCCATAGGAGGAATTAAGCAAAAATTTAACTTTTTATATAATCCGGAAATAGCAATTTTCCAATTGCCAAATGTATAATCGCCTATACCAAAGATAGAGTACTTAGGCTGTTTGCGATAAATGGAACTTTTCCGTTTCTGGAAAAAATGATGATAACTCATAATATATTCCCATGTTTTTGGAGCAATTTGTTTAATACTTTCAGTATTTTGACCTAATATAGACTGAGTAATCAGTATCACTTTGCGATAATTTTTAATTCGAGAATTACCAATATCAGAACTTTTCAAAAGGGGATAAAGATATGTCCACTCCAAATCAAAAACGTCGCCAAAACCATTTTTAAATCCGTTTTTACAGGCTTCTAACTCCATGACTTTAGAGCAATCATGCTTGACACCAGATCGCCAAATGTAGTTGTTTTCTTTTCCTAGAAGATGTTTCCATCGATCATATTTATTCACATCTTTAACAATTAACCCATCACGCTCTCCAATGACATGGGATGGTTGTTTGGCATCTAGATCAGGATAGATTTTGCAGTCAGTATTTGCTTTTTTAGTGGTAATAATTAATAGACAAGCAGAAACTGAAATTCCAAAATAAAATCGAGTATTAATCGAATAAATGTTCCCAAAAAAGTTTTCTGCTGTGTACTTTTGACGTACTTGCTTAATAACTTTTCGCGCAACTGAGTATTTACATAAAACAGCTATTCCACCCTCCTTTTGTGATAACCAATCAACATACTGCAATAGCATCCATTCTGAAATATCAAAATTTGCTGAGCCTGTAATCGCTTCTAATCCACGACGGTTTTGAAAATTTGATTTGAAGGGGAAATTATTGCTATTAAAATAACCCAGTTCACTACTGGTTACCCATGGTGGATTGCCTAACACTAAAATTGGCCCTGAATAGGATTGCAGTAATTGATGCCAATCTATTTCAAAAAAATCTCTAGTTTCAATTAAGGCACACCCTTTACAATCAAGTTGTAATAAAGATGCTCTTGCTTGATTAACATAAGCACGATTCATATCAAAACCCAGTACTTTGGCTTGGGGATATCCTTGAATTGCTGCGCGAATAAATGAACCTTTTCCACAAGTGGGTTCGATAATGATTTCAGGATTGATATAAGGATGGTTGGAAATGATAATATTAACAACTTTTTGAGCTAAGGAATCAGGTGTTTGGAAATCTCCAAATTGATTAAAGGATGTTTTTCCCATTATTATCGAAGTTTAGCAATGCCATTAATTGTACCCGCTTGTTGGATAACACGACTATATTGAAGTCTCCATTGCAAAGCATTAGAAATGGTTATATAACCTTGGCGAGGGGGCGATTGTAGAATCCGTTGTGCCATTTGATCCGCACCAATGTCATCAACTGGTAGATTTCTTTCTAGCAAGAAAGCAATTACATCATCTTTATTGCCATCCCGAGTCAGGATATCAAGTATCCCTTTTGTGGTTTGGAAGTCAGCTGTGCGATCTTGGTTGACAAAAATGGTATGCTTTATATCTAATTTTCCAGTTTGATGTTGATGATCATCATACTTTTCATACACAAAAACTAAGAGATGATATCCTAAGCCATAAACTTTCTGTGCTGCAGATTGAAAGGGGCATGAAGATTGAGGCTGTTTAAGGCTTGTCACTTTGATATCCACATTAAGTTTAGGTAAATCAATACCTAAAGCAGAGTTTCCCTGTTCATAGTAATAATTTTTTGATAAGTAAGTGGTAAATGCTTGTTCAAGATAAGTTCCAACTGCTTTTCCATCTGTTACACCGTATAGCTTTGGTTCACCATACTGGGTTTGGAGTTGAGCAAAATTAGCAGCTTCAGACTGTAGAAACTTAAGGCTCAATTCTGATGTCATAGCTGTTATCAGTAGGGTTTTTTCTATATCCAACCTACTATAGATAGAATAGTAGGGAAAATCTAAACGAAACCTAAGTGAGCAATGCCGACACCTCCTGAAGTTGATAGCTCAACAGAGCGCAATGCGGCAAAGCACCGCTCTACGGGCATCACGCTTTCCGATTACCGCTAGACAGATAAGCAATATCATTAAAGATGCTGGTAAATTTTTTACTTAGCAAAATATTGTATTTCTTATCCATAATGTAAAGGGTATAGAAATCATCCCTATAAATGGAAGTGAACTACTACAGGAGTCAGGAATCTTAAATTTTTGTTCAATATTACGAATAATAATAGATAGCAGACTGATAAGAATAGTATGTAGAAAAAAATATGAAGTGTCAAAAACAGAAAGTTTTAATGATTCATTGATACAGTTTTGATTGATAAGCCATGAAAATGAAGATGCTCTATGTATAAACCATAGAACTAAAATCATTGCAATAAATAATATAGTTGAGTGTATAATAAAACGAATTAATTTTCCAACATTTATTATTGAAATAAAAATTTCTAATAAGTGAGAAGCAAATAAAGACGATATATAATATGTACCAATGAGAATTATAGCTTTAAAAACATAGTCCATTAGTTCTGCTTGTAAGAAACAATCGGAAATTTTTCCACAATTATAACTTCCCTAATTTAACTTGTGAGAGCTACAGTGGTTAATTAACCTGTGGCGTTTTGAGAACAGAACAATTCAATAGCGCGATGTGGCGAAGCCACCGCCCTACGGGGATCGCGCTTTCCAATTTCGGGGGTAATTATCTAACTATTTAATCTAGATTGGATTTAGAGTTACAATTCAATACCAGCTTCAGCTGATTGACTAATAATGTAATTAATGAAGGCAGATACGACTACCAGCATATATTTTGCTTCTGAATAGCTAGTTGGTTCGTCCTTTTCTTTTAGAGAGTGTCGAATACCACTAGAATCGCTAGTATAGCCATAGAGTTTATTTAAAGCTTCTTTGAAAGCAGGATGGAGATTTACATTCTTATTGTTTGTGTTTGTTAGTTCTTTTAAAGCGTCTGGCAAAGTAGCTTTTCCTGAAAGACGCTTGCATAAAGCCTCTACAGCTGAAATGGACTCTTTAACAGAATTGCGATAATCTGGTTGTTCGCGATCAGATAACTTTTCTACTGCAGCCTTTAAATGTTCTTGAACTTCTTGCAATGGATGTTCTATAGCATCATTAATACTGTTTAATTCATTTTGATCAGTAATTGGAACAATTTTTTGACTACTTTTTATTACTCGGTGTGCTGAATTTTCTTCCTCAAGAGTGTTATTAATAGCGTCTATAAACGTATTTATATTTTTAAAAGGATAATTTTTTAATTCCAAATTCAACAAAATCATAAATTTGGTACCACTCCGCATCATATAAAAAATAATTTCTCAATATATTATATACTTTATCAAAATTGGTAGGTATATTATCAAGTGGTTCTTTGAAGAAAGAGTGCCAATATTCTTTTACAAAATTTTCTACTAAATTGGTTAGTAATTCATTATCTGGATGAGGATAAGAATATGGTTGCCAGTAATCCCAAACAAATATCTTAAAAATATTCCACAGTCTATTACGTAACTCCTGATCAACAGATTCATATTGGAATGCTTTGTTGAGTGGGGTATATCCTTGTCGTTGCGAAAATAATGCCATTTCCTTACACTAATTGCAAAATTGAACTAATTCTCTATAAAATTTTTAAATTAATGAATTACATATAAGTTACTTGTCTTGCATTATATTTTATCTTATAGATAAGCTAGATTAACCAAACCTAATAATATAATCAATTAGCTTGGAAATAGTTAGCTGCTGAATCTCGCACCTTAGATAAAATAGTAGGGAAAATCTAGACGAAACCTAAGTGAGCAATGCCGACACCTCCTGAAGTTGATAGCTCAACAGAGCGCGATCGCGCAAGCGATGATTATTTAGATGAAATTCCCGACGAAGTGGAGATGTCAATTTTTGACCATCTGGAGGAACTTCGTTGGCGTATCTTTTATTCCCTGATTGCAGTTGGCGTGGGAATCATTATCTGTTTTATCTTTGTGGAACCCATTGTGGAAGTGTTAAAAGTGCCTGCCCAAGGGGTGGATTTTCTACAACTTGCCCCTGGGGAATATTTCTTTGTCTCTATTAAAGTGGCAGGTTATAGTGGCTTACTTTTGGGAAGTCCGTTTATTATTTATCAAATTCTATTATTTATTCTGCCGGGGTTGACGCGCCGAGAACGTCGTCTGTTGGTGCCGGTGATGGTGGGATCAACGTTACTGTTTGCTGTGGGATTAGTCTTTGCCTATTTTGCGTTAGTACCGGCAGCGTTAAACTTCTTTATTAGTTACGGTGAAGGGGTGGTTGACCAAATGTGGTCCATTGATAAATATTTCCGCTTCGTTTTATT
>JAHEOB010000060.1 GCA_018610095.1 Halothece sp. MAG | reverse complement strand
TCTTGGCACTTGAAAGAGGTCTTAGAACCGCAAGTGCCCACGAAACGGATGGTGTTTCACGAAATTACCCAAGAAGCCATCCAAAAAGCCTTAGAAGAATGTCGCGATGTCAATGATGACTTGGTGGAAGCCCAAGAAACACGACGGATTTTAGACCGACTCTATGGCTATACCCTATCGCCCCTATTATGGAAAAAAATTGCCCGAGGGCTGTCAGCAGGGCGAGTACAATCAGTGGCAGTCAGACTAATTGTTGACAAAGAACGGGAACGCCGTGCTTTCAAAAGTGGTAGTTATTGGGACTTAAAAGCCACTTTAAAACACCAGAAAACGGAATTTGAAGCCCAACTGACTAGAGTTGGGGGAAAACGACTCGCTACGGGAAGCGATTTTGATCCCAAAACGGGGAAAATTGCCAAAGGGCGGAATGTCGTATTACTCAATGAAGCAGATGCTAACGCTTTAAAAGACCGTCTCAGTGATCAAGAATGGACCGTTAAACAAGTTGAAGAACGGGCAACCACTCGTAAACCGTCGCCCCCCTTTATTACCTCCACCCTGCAGCAAGAAGCAAACCGTAAGTTAAATATTTCGGCACGAGACACCATGCGCACTGCGCAGAGTCTTTATGAAAATGGTTATATTACCTATATGCGAACTGACTCGGTGCATCTTTCGGAACAAGCCCTGACGGCTGCCAGAAATTGTGTGACGGAAAAATATGGTAAAGACTACCTTACTCCCAAACCGCGTCAATTTAGTACCAAAAGCAAGGCTGCCCAAGAAGCCCACGAAGCAATTCGTCCTGCGGGAGAAACCTTTCGCTCACCTCAAGAAACAGGATTACAAGGACGAGAATTAGCCCTGTATGATTTAATTTGGAAGCGTACCGTTGCCAGTCAGATGGCAAATGCGAAATTAACCCAAATTACAGTTCACTTAAGCGTTGAGGATGCCGAATTTAAGGCAACGGGAAAACGGATTGATTTTCCTGGCTTTTTCCGGGCTTATGTTGAAGGTTCAGATGATCCCGAAGCAGCGTTAGAAGACCAAGAAGTGATTTTGCCGGAATTACAGCAAGGCGATCATCCCGAGTGTCAAAAATTAGAAGCCCTTGGTCACCAAACCCAACCCCCAGCCCGTTACACCGAAGCCTCCTTAGTGAAAACCTTAGAAAAAGAAGGCATTGGGCGACCCAGTACCTACGCCAGTATTATTAGCACCATTATCGATCGCGGCTATGTGCAAATGCGGGGGAATGCTTTAATTCCGACCTTTACGGCTTTTGCTGTGACCCATCTGTTAGAACAATATTTCCCTGACTTAGTGGATCCCCATTTTACGGCTCGCATGGAAGAGACCCTTGACCATATTGCCACTGGGGAAGCAGAGTCCACCCCTTACTTAGAAGAATTTTATCTTGGGGAAAAAGGACTCAATACCCTGGTTCAAGAAAAAGAAAACGAAATTGATCCTGATCAAGCCAAAGCGATTGACTTAGATGAAAATTTTGATGCAACGGTTAAAATTGGTTATTTTGGCCCCTATCTAGAAACTAACAGTGGTGATGAAGTGGTTAAAGCATCCATCCCTCAAGATGTGACCCCTGCTGATCTCAACCCAGAACAGGTGGATACGCTTATCAAGCAGAAAACTGAAGGCCCTGATGAGTTGGGAACACACCCTGAAACCGGAGACCCCATTTATCTTAAAGTGGGTCGTTATGGTCCTTATGTGGAGTTAGGGGAACAAACTGATGGCAAGAAAAAACCCAAACGGTGTGCCATCCCGAAAGGAACGAAACCAGAAGATGTCACCCTTGAGATGGCTGTCAACTTGCTGTCGTTGCCTCGGGAATTAGGGGAACATCCAGAAACCGGTGCCCCAATTAAAGCAGCGATCGGGCCTTACGGTCCTTATGTGGTGCATGATCAAGGGAAAGAGGGGAAAGACTATCGTTCTCTGAAAAAAGATGATGATGTGCTAACGGTTGATTTAAATCGCGCACTAGAGTTGTTATCACAACCGAAAAAAGGACGGGGTGGTAGTAAAAAACAATTAATTCAAGAACTGGGGAATCATCCTGATAATGACAAGCCCGTGCGAGTTTATAAAGGGCCTCATGGCCCCTATGTCAATCATGGTCGTAAAAATGCTGGTATTCCCGAAGAGGAATCCCCGGAAAACATCACCTTAGAACGGGCAGTGGAACTGTTAGCAGAAAAAAGTAAAACGAAAAGTAAAAGTTCTACTAGTAGCAAAACGAAAAAATCTAACAATTCTAGCAAAAGCACGAGTCGTAAAAGTTCCAGTCGTAAGACAAACAGCAACGGCAAAGGAAGTGCTAGCAGTCAAAGTTCAAGTAGTAAAGCCAACAGCAATGGTAAAACCAGCGCTAACCGTAAAACTTCCAGTAGTGGAACAAAAAGCACTCGCAAGAAAAAAGCAGGATCATGATAGCTCGATCATGGATGATTAATTGTTATTCATAATGTTGAAAACTTAACAACTCACTATTACTAATGTTTATTCGCAATCCTAAACCTTGGCATAACGAGCGTTCTCCAGTTACACCGAAACGAATCTATTTTAATCGTCGTCATTTTCTCAAAAGTGTAATTGGTGTTGGCATCGGCGCAACTAGTCTTTCCCTTGCAGGTTGTCAAACATCGGAATCAGATCGCGCTTTACAAAAAACCTTAAATCAGCCAAAAATTTCTCCTTTAAAAACCAATCCCAATTTTGCCTCAGTTGATCGTCCCATCACGAATGAAAAATTGGCTGGCAGTTATAACAATTTTTATGAGTTTGGCGGGGATAAATCCATTTGGTTAAAAGCGCAAGAGTTACCGACAGATAATTGGAAAGTCGAGGTAACAGGGTTAGTGAAAAACCCCAAAACCTATGATTTAGATGACATTAAAAAACAGTTTCCCATTGAAGAACGGATTTATCGGTTTCGCTGTGTCGAAGCATGGTCAATGGTGTTGCCGTGGGTAGGCTTTCCCATGAAAGAATTAATTAAGGCAGTGGAACCCACTTCAAAAGCCAAGTTTGTTCGGTTCACGTCCTTTTATGATGAAACCGTCATGCCCGGTCCCACCTTTAGTTTGGGGAATCTTCCTTGGCCCTATACGGAAGGGTTACGGATTGAGGAAATGGCAAACGAATTAGCCTTTTTTGCCATTGGGATTTATGGGGAAGAACTGCCAAAACAACATGGAGCACCCATTCGAGCCGTTTTACCGTGGAAATATGGCTTTAAAGGGGCAAAATCCATTGTCAAAGTGGAATTTTTAGCGCAACAACCCGCAACCTATTGGCATACGCGCATTCCCAATGAGTATGGATTTATTGCTAATGTTAATCCCGATGTGCCTCATCCGCGATGGTCACAAGCAACAGAAAAATTTATTGGCACGGGACCGGATTTATCTTGGGACATTAAACCGACACAATTGTATAACGGCTATCAAGAATACGTCGCCCACTTATACTCGTGACAAGTTTCCTTTGACGGGTTCCCGCTAATGCTGGTAAGTGTTTATAAGGTGGATTGATCACGTGGAGCTTAAAAGCGTATGACCGATAACCAGGCAACCCGTCTTCCCCGTTGGTTTGTTCGCCAAGATATTGATGGCTTTTTTGGGCTTGCCCTTAATAACTTAATTCAAATTCTGCTTATCGTTGGTTTAACTCAAAGCGTTTTAGGTTTTCCCCCAGACATTGTCTATGGACGGATTTTACCCAGTATTGCCATTAGTTTAATTGTTGGAAATGCCTATTATAGTTGGCTTGCCTACCAACAAGGTAAAAAACAAGGACGAGATGATTTAACGGCCCTTCCCTATGGCATTAATACCATTAGCTTGTTTGCTTTTATTTTCTTTATTATGGTGCCTGTGCGATCGCAAGCTCTAAGTAATGGAGCTACACCACAAGAGGCAGCGGAACTAGCATGGCAAGCTGGCATGGTTGCTTGTTTGGGATCAGGAATTATTGAATTACTCGGTGCTGGGGTTGGGGATAAAATTCGTCGCTTTACCCCTCGTGCTGCCTTATTAGCAACCTTAGGAGGGATTGCCCTAACCTTTTTGGGACTTGATTTTTTAATACGGACTTATACTTATCCCGTTGTTGCAATGGTTCCCTTAGCCATTGTCTTGGTAACCTATTTTGGGAAAGTCGAGTTTCGTATTCCTAGCACTAATATTGTTCTGCCAGGCGGATTGGTTGCGGTCATTTTTGGGGTTGCCCTAGCTTGGTTACAAGCTTGGTTAACAGAGAATTTTGAATTAGTTAGCTGGGATCCGAAACAATTTGCCAGCAAAGTCGAGAATATAGGTTTGTATCTTCCTCAAATCTGGATTGGCGAATTATGGGAACAACGCAACATTCTAATTAACTTTTTGAGTGTGATTTTACCCATGGGATTATTTAACTTAGTGGGTTCCCTTCAAAATTTAGAAAGTGCAGAAGCTGCTGGCGATCAGTATCCTACTGCCCCTTGTTTAACAGTTAATGGCGCAGGCTCTATTTTGGCGGCTTTATTAGGGTCTTGCTTTCCCACTACCATCTATATTGGACATCCCGGTTGGAAAGAAATTGGGGCACGAATTGGTTATTCTTGGCTAAATGGTTT
>JAHEOB010000059.1 GCA_018610095.1 Halothece sp. MAG | reverse complement strand
TCATCTTTAGCAGGTGTCAGTAACATCTCGACCAGTTCATCGGTTACAGCTTCAGGGCGTTGATAGGCTTGAAGTAAGATTTTGCGAACCGTGTTGGGTTTAGCAATTTGCTGGAAAAAGCAACGACCAATGGGAGGATAACTTAAGATTTTTTGAGCTAAGGGCGCACCCCACCGACGATACCACGGTAAGGTTGACCGTTTTCGTTCATGTAACAGTCTCAAGGAAATATTCAGATTGATTACCCCTAAAGCAATACTAGGTTGCATGACAGCAGCTTGCATGGCAGCAATGCAACCAATGGAATTGGCTACGAGAAAAACTGGTGTTCCCACCACGTTTTGGCAAAAATCGGCAATTTGTTCTCCCCATATTTCAAAGGTATAATTAATTTCAGTGCCAGGGTGGGGTTTGGCAGACCCCCCAAATCCAATTAAGTCCAGGGCATAGCAACGAAACGATTCACCTAATACCGCTAAATTTTTTCGCCAATGGATGGAGGACGCCCCAAAGCCGTGAACAAAGACAATGGGCGTTCCTTGATTGCCACAGCTGCGATACGTAATGGGATAACCTCGCCAAGTCCAAGTTTTTACTTCTGTATCGGTTTGGGGTAATGTCATGTTAAGTTGTCAAGAGAATCTAAATCTCTTGTAACAAAAAAAATGTTCCATCAACCAGTACAATGGCAAGCAGTTAGCAACGAAACCATTTATGTCAATCCAAACCCCCAATTGGGTCAAAAATGCTGTCTTTTATCAAATTTTCCCTGATCGGTTTGCCAAAGGAAATCCGCCACAAGAGGCAACTCCCCTATTTCAACAAGTGGAATTTGAACCTTGGAATGATCCGCCAACGCTACAAGGATATAAGGGGGGCAATCTATGGGGTGTCATCGATAAACTGGATTATTTGCAAGATTTAGGGATTACTGCCATTTACTTGAATCCCATTTTTCAGTCGGCCTCCAATCACCGTTATCATACTCATGATTATTATCGCGTTGATCCCATTTTAGGGGGGAATGAGGCGTTTGATGCCTTTTTAAAAGCGGCTCATCAACGGAATATCAAAGTCGTATTAGATGGGGTATTTAATCATGCCAGTCGGGGATTTTTCTATTTTAATGACATCTTAGAAAATGGCCCCTATTCCCCATGGGTGGATTGGTTTAAGATTTTTGATTGGCCCGTTTCGGCTTATAATGGGGATTTACCCGCTAATTATGCCGGTTGGGTGGGCAATCGCGCTCTACCTGAATTTAACCACCAACATCCCGATGCACGGGAATATATTATGCGGGTGGCAGAGTATTGGATTCGCCAGGCATTGATGGCTGGCGATTAGATGTACCCTATGAAATTAATATTCCAGGATTTTGGGAAGAATTTCGAGAACGGGTGAAAGCGATTAACCCAGAAGCCTATATTGTGGGAGAAGTTTGGAGTGATGCTCAACAGTGGTTGGATGGTAAGCAATTTGATGGGGTGATGAATTATATCTTTACCGGCCCCACGATCGCGTTTACGGCAGGCGATCGCGTTGATCGGCGTTTAGTGGAACAACCTGCTTATAAGCCCTATCCTGCGTTGGATGCTGCTGAGTATGGCAAACAGATGGAAACCTTACTGGGGATGTATCCTTGGGAGATTCAACTCACCCAATTAAATCTTCTTGATAGTCATGATACGGCGCGATTATTCAGTATTGCCCAGCACGATCGCGCTAGTGTGAAATTGGCTACCCTATTATTATTGACCTTTCCGGGGGCTCCCTGTATTTATTATGGGGATGAAGTGGGATTACCCGGTCAACTTGATCCCGATTCCCGTCGCAGCTTTCCCCCAGAAGAACAATGGGATCAAGGTTTATTAAAATGGTATAAAGGATTAATTCGCTTACGCCACAATTATCCTTGTTTGCGAACAGGGGATTATCAAATTCTCTATGCAGAAGGATTAAGTTATGTCTTTGCCCGTACTCTCCCTGCTTCGGAATTGATGATTGCGATTAATGCGGGAACGGAAAATAGCGCGATCGAGGTTCCCACTGACAAATTAAACACGCAACCCCAGCAATTGTTATATGGCGAAGCCAATTGGCAATGGTATCCCCAGCAGAATCGTCTTTCCTTAAATCTGCCAGCCCGTCAAGGTTGTATCATTGGCAATTGATATCAACGCTTGTCAGCAAACCAGTTTTGCAATTGTTGACGACATTGCTGGTTTAAAATCCCCCCAATTACGGTGGGGTGATGATTGGATGCAGCACTATCCACTAAATTGAAAACAGTTCGTAGCGTACCTGTTTTGGGATCATCTGCCCCATATACCACGGTTCCCAGTCGAGATTGAATAATTGCCCCACTGCACATGGGACAAGGTTCGAGCGTAACATAAAGCGTTAAATCTGTTAGATGCCAGTTGGCTAACTGTTGGGCTGCCAAACGAATCGCGAGAATTTCGGCATGGGCAGTGGGATCGCGATCGCGCTGTTTGCGATTATTTCCTTGACTAATCAGATTTTGCTGAGCATCCACAATCACTGCCCCCACGGGGATATCCCCTTCCTCCCCTGACTGTTGCGCTAATTCTAGGGCATACCCCATCCAATAGCAATGTTGATGATAGCGTTTTCTATCCAGCAGCATTGGCAGGCTGCATTAACAATTGATCTAATTTCCCTGTTTTATCTAAAGCATACAGTTCATCACACCCGCCAATATGCTCATTATTGACAAAGATTTGGGGAACCTTACGGCTGCCATTAGCACGTTCCGCCATTTGGTTTCTTGCCGTTTCATCCCCATCAATTTTATATTCGGTAAATTTAACCCCTTTCCAGCCCAGTAGCATTTTCGCGCGGATACAAAACGGACAAGTTTGCCAAGTGTAAATTTCAACGTCGGCATTAAACTTTTCTGGGTTTCGACCAAATCGCGCGAATAAAGACTTTAGCATTTTATCCTCCTCCCGTGAATTGTGGCAAAGCCTCTATTGTCAAAATAGAAGGCACATACCATGGGATTTTTAATTCTGCAACAGTTCAGGTTGAACACACAGTTGGTGACAGGGAATGGTATCTTCCCGAATTGTCTCTATGTCAGGAGTATAAACTTCCAGAACCGCTCCTTCAGGGGCTTCAAACATCAACCGTTGGGCAGGGAAAACCACTCTCTCTAGATACCAGTTAGAGATGTTGCTAATACGGATAATCACTACTTTATCGCGATCATTGAAAAAGTGACACAGCAGTGTATTTTGATTTTCTGAAGTTGTAATGGTTTGAGAAGTAATGGTTGTCATAACTTGAGTTTCCTAAATCAACGCTATATATGAGTTTCTTAAACTAACGGGGAAACTATCCCGCCCTTTTAAGTTAACAAAAGGCAATATCAATTCAAAAACGTTTTGATTAGCTTATATTATTAATTAAACATATTTCCCCTGTCGCTAGACCTCTATCTCAGAGAAGAGAAGTTAATTTAACTGGGATCACGGCAGCATCCCTTTTCCATCTTTGATAGAATTTGTAGATTAACCCCCCAATTGTAGTACAATAAAAGTTTACTAGGGGAATGTGTGGGATCAGTGAACACAGAGACTGAAATGCTAGCATTAATCTAGCTTTTGCGGGTAATTTACTCCTGTCACCCTGTGGACTCGTTAACGCCAAGGAAGCAGGAAGATGATTTAAGTAAAAGCAGTTTGTTAAGTTTGTGTCAATTCATTAGAACGGAATTTGCTTGCCTAGGGAGGTTGTCATGACCACTGCTGCACCAACCAAAACCAAATATGAAGCTGTGATCGGGTTAGAAACCCATTGTCAACTCAATACCGCTACCAAAATTTTTAGTCCCATTTCCACTGAATTTGGGGCTTCTCCCAATAGCAACGTTTCTCCCATTTGCTTGGGGTATCCTGGGGTATTACCGGTTTTAAATCAAAAAGTATTAGAGTCAGCGGTAAAAATGGGGTTAGCCCTCAACTGTCAAATTGCCCCCTACAGTAAATTTGACCGTAAACATTATTTTTATGCCGACTTACCGAAAAATTATCAGATTTCGCAATATGATCTGCCCATTGCCCAAAATGGTTGGTTAGAAATTGAAATTGCAGATAAGCCTACCAGTGATCCTGTGCGGAAGCAAATCGGTATTACCCGCTTACATATGGAAGAAGATGCTGGGAAACTAGTTCACGTCGGCAGCGATCGCTTGTCAGGATCAACGCACTCCTTAGTTGATTTTAATCGGGCAGGTGTTCCTTTATTGGAAATTGTTTCTGAACCTGATCTCCGCACTGGCAAAGAAGCTGCGGAATATGCCCGAGAATTACGGCGCATGATTCGTTATCTGGGAATTGGTGATGGCAATATGCAGGAAGGTTCCCTGCGCTGCGATGTGAATGTTTCAGTGCGCCCGACAGATAGTGAAGCGTTTGGCACTAAAATTGAAATAAAAAACATGAACTCCTTTAATGCCATTGAAAGGGCAATTGATTATGAAATTGATCGACAAATTAAAGCCTTAGAAAATGGGGAAGACTTAAGCCAAGAAACTCGTCTTTGGGAAGAAGGTAGTCAAAAGACGGTTAGTATGCGGAGTAAGGAAGGGTCTAGTGATTATCGCTATTTCCCAGAGCCTGATATTCCCCCGATTAAAGTGTCTCAAGCCCAGTTAGAAAAATGGCAATCGGAACTTCCTGCCCAAAAACGGCATCGTTATAAACAAGAATTTGAATTATCGGCTTATGATGCCGGTGTTTTAACCGACGATCGCGATGTTGCGGAATATTTTGAACAGGCAGTCGCTGCTAATGCCGATTCTAAGAAAGTCGCCAACTGGGTAACTCAAGATATTGCTGCCCATCTTAATGAAAATAAAGTGAAAATTGGTGATCTTCCGCTAACGCCAAATTACCTTGCTGAATTAGTCAACTTAATTGACGAAGGAACAATTAGTGGGAAAATCGGCAAAGAGATTCTCCCGGAATTATTAACCGAAGGTGGGTCACCCAAAGAACTGGTGGAAAGTCGAGGCTTAACTCAAATTTCCGATGCTAGTCAGTTAGAACCCATTATTGATGAGGTATTAGCGGATCACCCACAAGAGGTGGAAAAATATCGCGGCGGGAAAAAGAAACTCCAAGGCTTCTTTGTCGGTCAAGTGATGAAACGAACCAGTGGGCGTGCTGATCCCAAGTTGACCAATCAACTGTTAGGGCAAAAACTCAATAGTTAAGAATTGGGGAGCGTTTAAGAATTGAGTAATTACCAAGTTATCCCCGGCGGTGTAACAGCCCCAAAAGGGTTTCAGGCTGCGGGTGTGGCTGCAGGGTTCAAACCTTCAGGTAACCGAGATTTAGCCTTAATTGTCTCCCAAACCAGCGCGATCGCGGCAGGTGTGTTTACCAATTCACAAGTTCGCGCTGCCTGTGTCGATTATTGTCGTCAACAATTACAAAAAAAAGCATCAGCACGGGCAATTTTATGTAATTCTGGGCAAGCCAATGCAGCTACTGGGGAACAGGGGTGGAAGGATGCCCAGGAAACCGTTAACTTATTAGCCCAACAACTCAATATTGCTGACGAAAGTATCTTAATTGCTTCCACTGGGGTAATTGGAGAACGGATGAATATGACAGCTTTTCGTAAAGGCATCCCACCGTTAGTGGAAGCCCTGTCGGATAAGGGAAATGATGAAGCTGCCCAAGCAATTCTAACTACGGATTTAACCACAAAAACCATCGCGCTGGAAACCACGTTTGATAACCGCCCAGTGCGCATTGGTGGAATGGCGAAGGGATCAGGAATGATTCACCCCAATATGGCAACCCTTTTAGCCTTTGTTACCTGTGATGCCGGGGTTTCTACATCGCTGTGGCAAGAAATGGTACAACGGGCAACCCAACGCAGTTTTAATCAGATTACCGTGGATGGGGATACCAGTACCAATGATTGTTTAATTGCAATGGCAAATGGTCAATCCCGCACCCCTGCCATTACGGAACCCGGAGAGAGGGCTGATCAACTCGAAGCGATGTTAACTGCAGTGTGTCAACACCTTGCCAAAGCGATTGCGCGAGATGGAGAAGGGGCAACCTGTTTAATTGAAGTGACTGTTACCGGCGCACCCAATGAAACTGCAGCGCAAAAAGTAGCTAAAACCATTGCGGGTTCTTCCTTAGTGAAATCAGCTATTTTCGGGCGCGATCCCAACTGGGGAAGAATTGCAGCAGCAGCAGGGCGTGCCGGCATTCCTTTTGATCAAGATGAATTACAAATCAAGTTAGGAGATTTTCTGTTAATGGAAAAAGGGCAACCTGTTAACTTTGATCGGGATGCAGCCAGTCATTATCTCCAACAAGCCGCCCAAGGAAACTATTTAAAAGATGATACCGTCACCATTGAGGTCAATTTAGGTGCAGGGGAAGAAACTGGAACCGCTTGGGGATGTGATTTGAGTTATGATTATGTGCGTATCAATGCCGAATACACCACATGACAATGTTTCTTTTAACCCCCACTAACAGGTGGAATTAATACCACTTCATCTCCATCCTCTAAAGTCGTTTCTGGAGAGACAAAATCAAGATTTACGCCAAAGTGCGTTACTTCCCGCCATTTTTCAAGTTCAGGATGTTCTTGTAAAATTTGGTCTAACACAGCGGTTACTGGGCTTTGAGGTGGAAACGCTCGTTTAATCTCTTCCACCCCATAAGCTTCTTGATACCCTGCAAAGAGTTTAATGGTAACTGTAATGGAATCTGACATGAATTGTTGACATCATTAAGGGGCTAATTTGGCTTTTTTAGCACGAGTTTGTTGATACCACTCAGCCAGTTGAGGAGTCCATTGTTCAAAATGCTCAAACAGCAATTCACAGAATTTTTGCGCTTCTAACTGAGCATCTTTTTTCCAGCGTAGATCAAGAAGGTGCATCAGCGATCGCGCATTACAACTCATCACAAAATGCTGTCGTGCATCAAAGGGAATAATGCCTCTGGCGTGTTCTTCCGCAACCCCTTGTTCAATCCGCTGCCCGTAACGTTTACAGGCTTCTCGACACCATTCTAAATCAGCATTTCGTTGCTCGTCGGTGTAAGAATAGCGTTTTCCCTGACGGTTGGTATAGTCTCCTACCGGGCGCAAATAAAACACTTCTTCTACATCGCGTTTCCCTTCTGCCACATCCAATATTCTACGCCCTGTATAGCGGAAAGAATTGTGAACAACAATGCCATTAGCAACAAAATTATGCCAAGGCTCTGCTACTTCTAAATCATAGGTAGTTTGTAAACCTAAATATTCCACTTTGACAACTTTAACAGGATGAGCTTTTAGTTTTGACTCCGTTTTTTCACAGGATTTTTGCTCTAAAACAGCCATCCCATTACAGAGTAAATAACAATCTTTTTCTGTTGTCACTACTTCACCATTGGAATCAAGGGTTAAGCCCACCGCGTTTTCCATGCGTTGCCAACCTTGATCCGTAAGAAGTTGATGATGAGTAGTGCAATCTAAGGTTTTTCCATCTTCCAGTGTGAGGTGATAAACCGGCTGTGTTCCACTACAAATGACATCTTTAATTTGACTCGTTTCAAATTCTTTAGTCTTTTCATTTAGCACTCGCAGCTTTAAATGCGATAAGTCTTCACTAGAGAAGTTAATTAACGATGACTGATTCCTTAATTCATAAAGGTTAGCAATTTTAAGGGGTTGCTTTTCACCTGAGGCATTGACAAACGTAATTTCTGTATTTCCCGCAAGACACTGCACATCAAATGAAATGCCGACTCTGTGAGTGCGAATTTGTTGCATCATGGAGTGCGGAAAAAAGCCCACATTAAAAGTGATTTGGGGATGTTCTAATGGCCCATAATGTCCTCTTTCTCCCGCTAATAAATACTTAATTACATTTTCCCCTGCTTTAGTTTCATCGGGGGCGCGATCGCGCTCATCCCAAACCAAATCTTCCGAATAATCTTGGTGCATTGCCAACCACATGACTTGCTGTGGATTGGGGGTAGCTTGAATGACTTTGACTCGAAATTTATCCATTTTACTATTCTGTATTGTTTAATATTTTTTATTTTTAAATACGGGCTAAGGTAACGCGATCGGGCTGTTCTTGATATTTCCCTTTTCGTTTGTCATAACTAACCGAACAAGGTTCCCCTTCTAAAAACACTAATTGAACAATTCCTTCATTGGCATAAACTTTACAATCGGCACTAGATGAATTGGATATTTCTAAGGTTAAATGTCCGCGCCACCCGGCTTCTGCTGGCGTAATATTAGCAATTAATCCACAACGGGCATAAGTTGATTTACCCATACAAATAACAGTAACATTATCAGGAATTTCTAATCGTTCTAAGGCGACACCTAAGCCATAAGAATGGGCAGGAAGAATAAAATAACTTCCCGTTTCATCAGTGCACAATTCTGTCGGTTCTAAATTGTCAGGATTAAAATTTTTAGGATCAACAATGGTTCCTGGAATGTGACGAAAAATCCGAAATTCATTAGGAGATAATCTGATATCATAACCAAATCCACTCAGTCCATAAGAAATTACAGGAACCTCATTGTCAAGTTTCCGAACTTGTTGCGCTTCAAATGGCGAAATCATTCCCTGATTTGCCTTTTCTTTGATCCATTCATCATTCTTTAGCATTTCGCTAATTCCGAAAGCACTTTAATCGCACACTCTACTCTATCAGATTAAGCAGATTAATTCTGTTTTCAAAAACACACGATCGCTACTGATGGTTAGATACACTCTCTATGCTGGTGTCTGTGGTTGATCAAGTGGTAATTATTGGATTTCGTTGATTCAATTGAACTGAGCAATAATGGAAACAGAAGATCAATAGGGGAATCGTTTTGGATTTACCGTCGTTTCTCTGGCTTTGGAAAGTGGCTGCTTGGTCAATGGGCTTGTCTGTCACCGCTTATGGATTGCTAGCTGTAACAGGGATGGGATCATACTATTTGCGGTATCAAAAGTCACCCCGTCCCCAATGGCTGCGCCCTCTGCACTATACAATTGGCATTATTTTTGTCACCCTGATCCTTTTATTACTCGCCATTGGCATTATTGGAACCCTTGGTCATTATGGTAATCTAGGACATTCCTCACATTTAATTGCAGGGTTAGTGGTGGTGAGCTTAACCATCGTCTCCGCAGTTAGTGCCAGTCAAATTAGTCCGAAACGACCTTGGGCCCGTCGCCTTCACCTTACCACGAATGCTATTCTCTTTTTTGCTTTGGCTTATGTGTCTTGGACAGGATGGGATGTGGTGCAAAAGTATTTAGATTAGAACAAATACGCAAGGATCGCAAGAATTAACCATGAGTACGACATTAGTAATCGGTGGTGGGATAATTGGCAGCGCGATCGCGCTATCGTTACAGGAACGGGGGGAACAAGTAACGGTTGTAAGTCGTCAGCAAGCGGAAGCAGCAGCATTTGCTGCCGGTGGAATGATTGCCCCCCAAGCGGAAGGGATTCCCCCAACGCCTTTATTAGATTTAGCCCTGAAATCACGAGAATATTATCCCGATTGGATTAGCCAATTAGAAGCAAAAACGGGACTCAATACTGGATATAATCCTTGTGGCATTTTAGCCCCTGTCTATGATACGAGCCAACAGCCTACTTCCCCACCGGTTGAACCAGCGAGTTGGATTGATAGAGGGGATTTGGAACTGTATCAAGAAGGATTAGGTCAAGATGTCGTGGGGGCATGGTGGTATCCCGAAGATGCCCAAGTGGATAATGGTGCCTTAATGAAAACTCTCACTACCGCAGCAAAACAGAGTGGGGTAACCTTTCAAGACGGGGTGACAGTTAAAGGATTGCAAAAGCAAAATGGGCGGATTACCCAAGTAAGAACGACGGCAGGGGAACTGCAAGCCGATCATTACGTCCTAGCAACAGGGTCTTGGGTGAAAGAATTATTACCGCTACCCGTGCGTCCCCTCAAAGGACAGATGATGTCGGTACGGATGCCTGAATCTCCCTATCCCATCCAGCGAGTGTTATTCGGTCCTGAAAATTATTTAATTCCCCGTGAAGATGGTCGCTTAATTGTTGGCGCAACGGTGGAAGATGTGGGTTGGACGCCTAATAATACGCCTGCTGGCTTGAAAACGATCAGCGATCGCGCCATTCGTTTATATCCAGAATTAGCCAATTGGTCAATTGAGGCAACTTGGTGGGGATATCGTCCCACAACGCCTGATGAATTACCGATTCTGGGGCAGTCTAACTACGAAAATTTATTTTTAGCCACTGGGCATCATCGTCATGGCATTTTACTAGCCCCGATTACTGCCGAAATAATTGCCGATTTGATCACGAAAGGTAAAAGCGATCCCCTGTTAGATCACTTTCGCCCGCAACGCTTTGATGGTAAAAATACTCGTCAAGGCTTAACCCATCATTCCACGTCTTCAGCAACTATGAATGGTCATCATAACAACGGACACGCTAATGTCAGTCACCCTGAAAACACCCAACCGAGTTCATCTAAAAACCAAGATCAGCCGTTAGTGATTGCTGGGCGCAGCTTTCAATCACGGTTGTTTACCGGAACCGGCAAATTTCCCAATCCCGAAGTGATGCGAGATAGTTTGGCAGCAAGTGGTAGTGAAATCGTCACCGTAGCGGTACGTCGTGTTCAAAATAAAACCCCCGGGCATGAAGGGTTAGCCGAGGCAATTGATTGGAATCGCTATTGGATGCTACCCAATACTGCTGGGTGTCAAACGGCTGAGGATGCCATCCGAGTTGCCAAGTTGGGACGGGAAATGGCAAAACTAGTGGGACAAGAAGATAATAATTTTGTCAAGCTAGAAGTGATTCCCGAACCGAAACATT
>JAHEOB010000058.1 GCA_018610095.1 Halothece sp. MAG | reverse complement strand
TGTCCTAAAGTTACTGGTAGGGGTTGTAATATTATTGTGTGATTTTGGGACAGTACCTAAACTATAGTGACTAGTGTCACGCTCTTGATTGGTTGCCTTATCTTTTTCAAGCCAAGCAGCAAAGATTTTAGATTTTAATTCCAGCAGGTCGCTGTCTTTTGCTTTAGCGATTCGTGCAACTTTATAAACTCGGCGGCGATCGCCGTTGTCATCCCGTCTTCGGAAACTTTGCAATCTTAAATCAACCAAATCTAATAATCTATCAGCTAAAGTTTTAGGTTTGACTTTTTCCCACTGGCCGGATTTATTCTTTCCCCAAATGCTGATTCCGAGCGATTCCTTAAGCTCCCTAGATTTCTCAATGATTGAGTCATACCATGCTTTTAATTCATCCTCAGTAAATTCAGAATCTGTGCATAATCCTTCTTCAAAGTTAGAAGATTGATCAAGGAATCGGTCGATTCCAAACTCCTTGAGCCAGTGAATCTTTAATGCTCGACTTTTTCTGACCACCTCTGGGCTAAAGGCCCTGCCGGTTCCCTCGGTGAGGCTTTCTAACATGGCTCGTTCTTTTTTAGGGAGAAATTCAGCACCTTCCGTAAGGTGGTAGTGCAGCTTTAATTTCTGCAGCCAGTCTTTATTTCCCTCGTTGTGTTTCTCTATTAGCCGGTAGGAGACCTCGACGTTATAGGCGCGGGTTAGAAAGCCTTTTTCTTCCTCTATTTGCTCATCAGCAGTTTTATCATTTTTATTTTGTAGCTGTTCGTACCTCTCATCATCAGGGTCAGGCTTGTCTGCAACTGCTTGATAATGGGCCTCTTTGTTTTCATCTCTAGTTTTTTGTAATTGCTTTTTAGTATCGGCGGCACTAGTTGGGGTAAACCCAATCATTTCTTTTAGATCGGTTGTACTCTCGATGAAATACCCTTCAGCTTCTAAAGCCTCCCGTGCTGACTTGCGATAGTCTGCAAAATCAATATTTTTCAATGCAGCACTATAGGCCCATGGTTTCAGGAAAATTTGGAAATCCTGATTATCCCCTAAATCAAACTCATCTTCATCGTCGGTAACACCTGCTGATAACAGAACACCTTTTAATTTGGCTACTTGCCGGGAATTGTCTTGAAGAATACCCCGTGGAGTGATTTTGCCCGTTCCGATTTTGGCATTGCTGCGAGGGGCGACAAAGACTTTCCTTGGAACTAACTGCCTTAATCGCCGCAATGTTTGGCGAATCGCCCTTGAATCTTGATTACCGGAATTGGCAATCCCAACATTATAGTCAAAATGCTTATTGGGGTCTTTAATGTCAATTCCCGTTTCGGCTACCGGTGACATGATGATTACATCATAATTCTCAATAATAGTCGAGTCTTGCTTTAGCTTCTCAGCGAAGCCAAATGCTTCATGATTTGGGTCACGGTTAGTTTCTGAATCCCATCGTAGGATTCGCAATTCAGGGAATCTTTTTCGCAAGTCTGATTCTAAGGTTTGCGTTCCATAGGGGGAGTCCACTGATTGAGAAGTGGTCTGCAAGAGAATTTTGTTATTTTCCTTAATAAGTTCTACTGTGTCGGCATAAAGCCGCGCCGGCGAATCATCTAGTTTCGGATCATCATAGAACTCAAGTTCACAGCCAGCCTCTGCTACGGGATTATAATCATTAACTAAAGTGTAGCTTTTGGGTTCAAAATCATATGTTCGCTTAAAGATGTCGTTAATAAATTCCTTATGGAAATCATAGATGTCTGCACTTGCAAAAACACAGGTACCGCCACTGATAACGACATTTTGGATTGTCTTTGCGAGATTGGCTGCGATTAACGCTCTCCGATGTTCCATCGTGGAATCCATAAATAATGCATCGAGAATCTGGTCAAATTCATCAAATAAGATAAATGCCCCTTTAAGCCGTGAATCGTCGGGGCTAAACATGGCTTGAGATTCAAGATGCATAGAGTTGATTACAAAAGTAAATCCATATTGATTATATGCACCGCCTTCATCCTCCACAAATGGCACATAATCCCCTTTCTGACTCCAATCCCGTGCTGTACTTCGGGACAATAATCGGCGGTGACTGGTTCCAAATGTGGGATTTCCTATAAATCGATTTCGACGGGCCATTTTTTTCCCTAAAACACTTTTACCAGTCCCTTGTGAGCCAACAACATAAACCAAGCTGCAATCTTTAGGAATGTCGTTTAAATCTTCTGGCTCAAAATAGGGTTTATGAACCCGCTTATCAACGCCGCTTAGCTTAGTTAGCTTCTTTTTAGTTTCCCATTGGCGGCGATCGCGCTGCAGTTCTTTGGCTTTCTTAAAATATCGAGTAGTGCTGAGATACTCAATAGCTGCTAAGGTTTGCTCTGATATTTCATCAATATCGCCAGAATCTTTCTCAATTTGACCCCACCATGCTATAGAAACATCCTGATAGCCCCACTCGGATAGCAAATCAATTACTTGTTCTATTTGTTTATGGATGTGAGAGTTAATAATTGCCCCACCATCTGGCACAATGACAATCTTTTTGGCTTGGAGCTTGGTTAAGGCTCGATAGAGGGCTTTAGGAGAGGATGCAAAGTTATTTCCAGCAGCCCCAATGACGGGAGCATTTAATCGCAAGGAAGCGATAAACGGTTTAATTCCCGGCGACTCGCATAAATAGACTGTGCCATCATCATTAGGGCTTCCCCACACACCCAAAGGAAGCTCGCCATCTTTATTATGAACTGTGGGGCGATTTTCCCTGCTGGTTTCGCTAGCACTCCATGGGTATTTATTCCCATCATCGGGATTTTCCCGACGATACTGGAACCCAACAAAATAGCCATCCTCATCGGGTATTGGTGTCCCGATGCCCGTGTCGAAATTGACTAAGCCAGTGCCATATCGGTTAACCCCTGCTAAAGCTGGATTTACTCTCTTTTCTAATTTTTGCCATTGGTGAGTCAGACTGAAATAGCCAGCATACTTAATCTGCTCATTGGTAAGCCCTCTGGCTTGGAGTTTAGCTCTATCTTCCTTGGTCAAAGGTAGTTGGGAAATGATTTGCCTTATGGCGCGATCGCGCTGCTCAGGTGATAATTGATTCTTAAGATGTTTTTCCCATTGACGCTGTTTTTCTTTCCGTTCTAGCCGTCTCTTTTCTTCTAACTGTTCTTGCTTTTTCTGCTCTGAAAACTCCTCTATCTCAGCCTCGTGCTTGAACATGGAAAAACCATGCTTATCTTGCTTGAGGAAGCGATATTCGGGAGAGGGATCATCACCTCTGCAATGAGTGATATTAGTTTCAGTATTAGTTCTGCAACCTTTATGGGTTTGCTGACAGACGGGACAGGGGGTTTTACAATTATGACGAAGCCATCGCATTAACTTTCACCCCCCAATTCCTTGTTGACTAGCCGAAGGAGTTGAATTGCCCACGCACAGGGAATCCCCTCGTTTTGTAATAACGCAATTGCTAGATCGGGCTTACCTTGTGATACCGCTTTAATTAATGCAGATGCGGAGAGGGGATGGAGTTCAGAGCAAATAATCTCTAAAATTAATGTTCGACGTTCGCACCAACCATTAAGTGTGTTACAATTATGGTAATAGTCACCATAATTACTATTATTAATTGGAAACTTCCCCGATTTGAAGTGAATTGTTGCAGCTTGAGCTTTTGCTTGTAGCCTGTTATTATTATTAGTCATAGGAGAATCCTCTTGGAAACAAACAAGATTCATAACAAAACTCCTTCTTTTTTTTCATACAAAAGGGAGCAGCTCGGGAATTAAGCCTTTAGGGCGTTGCTCCCTAGTTTACTTATTGGTATTTTAACTTTTCATATTAAAACTTTCAAAAGCTAGATTCCAGAATTGGTGGGATATACATAACATAGTTATTTAGAAAACAACACTTTAACATTTTCTGATTGGACTTATACCATTTCTTCTTAATCGTTTCAAAAATCGTCTGTATAACCCTCATTGGAGGGATTTGCCATTAATTGAGTAGGATAATATAGCTTTTTTGATAGTATAAGTTTTTCTGATACTATAAAGGTTTTTATTTGGATTTCTTAATACACTCAAATTCTTAAAATTGTTTCCTTCTCAATCCCGATCGCGCCTAACGAAAAAATGAATCAGAGATAAGCCAAAGCTAGAGTAGAGGAGGGGAAGGAATAAAGGAAAGGATGAGGTAAGGAAACGAGGCGATTGGAGGATTATTAATGAGTGCGACTAATAGTTAACACATCAAGGACTTGCTATTGCCTTTCATATTCCCTTTGATATAAGGGTTCTAGAAAATTATGGGGTATTAAGCATTTACCGCACGGATTAATAGGCTTTCGAGTAAAAAGGGAAATCATTGTATTATTTATGGTTTTCTTAATACTAATTCTGAGTAACTCTGCACTAAACCACTAACCAAATTTTCCGAAATGGCAACTATAGAGCAGCAACTATTTAGTGCAATCTTTTTGGCAATTGGTATAAAATTAATACGTTAAATAATAACTATATAAACGGAGATTACACAAGGTCTTATGAAATTGCTAACAATAACTCTGAGCTTAATTTTATATTCTACTTTTTTAACTCAATCAGTTGAAGCGCGACGTTTACGTGATACCACTTTAAGGCAAATGTCTAATCAAGTTTGTCAATATGCAGAAGCATATCCTGATATTCCATCTGAAAAACTTTCCCTAGGAGTAATTAAATATGCTCAAGAGAATGGTGCAGATATAGATGATGTTCAGTTACTTCTATCTTTGCTAGAGAGAGATTGCCCTTTAGATGCTGTTCAATACATGATGTCTTCTCTTTCTTCTAATCGCGTTCAAGAAATTATGATTAATCTCAGTATCAAAGACTTATGTAGGGAAGCACAAAATACTTCAATACAGGAGGCACAAGCATTTCAAACTTCTGTTTCAAATGTTAGAGACTCTTTAGATATTTCAATGGCAGAAATACCTAATTTTAATAATAAATTAGAGCAGAATTGTGAATCGGCTGAAAGATTACTTGCTAGAGCCGAACAACAGAATAAAGATGAGAAAACGAGTAAATTAGAACAATATGGATATGAAGAAGGAATGACTTATGGTGAATTTAGAGAAGTTCTTATAAAAAGAGGTTGGCAACCAATTAACCAAAAGTCATCTACTGGAAAGTATTCAGAGGTATCCTGTGGCAGTGCTTTTTGTACTGCATCATTTATCAGTAACAAAAATCGCCTTTCAGTTAATCTAAAAGTGAGGAGAAATAAGGGTCGGAGCAAGAAAATACCTACCAATCTAAAGATTACTCCTAAATAAAAACTCCCTTTTTTACTTAAATCGTTTTCATTACTATTTTTTCGTTATATGAAAAATTTTTTCATTTATCGGATAATACTTTCCCCATGTCCCATCATTGGGGTCATATCGCCAAAATATATCCTCAGGGTCATGATCTTTACTCCAATTCTTAAAGCTCTCCTCTCCCTTATTTCGCTGTTTCGCGATCGCGCTGATTAACATAACCCTGCTTACGTTTCCTTTTCCACAGGGAATTGTTCTACTCTTTATCTAGCCAATAATATTTTCCATATCTTCCATCATTGGAATCAAACTCCCAAGCCAAACCATCAGGATCGCGCCTTCG
>JAHEOB010000057.1 GCA_018610095.1 Halothece sp. MAG | reverse complement strand
TTGCCAGGATTACCAGTTGCAACAATTAACTGTTTCATCAGGGGGTTACGCTCTACAATGAAAGATAGCAGGGGGAGCCATCATTCTCCAGTTTGCAAGGATTAGTGATGTTAGTCGTCTTATTAGAAGAACAAATTCTATCACCAAAGCAAATATGTCAAAATTGTTTATTAGCTGACCGAAGTGGACAGCCCCGTTGGCGAAAAGGCAATCTCGGTTGTGGGCATTCGCTTAGGCGATGCAATGAGCAACAACCGAGGCTCTATCAGTGTCAAATGGGCTTTTGCTTAGCTCATTTAAATGACCACAATGAAGAAAATTTAACACTTCAATCCCATTAAATCAAGGACAGAATCACTATGAGTGGAACAACCGAAATCCAAGAGCGACTCTTTGCAGCGTTACCTTATTCCCTACCGTTAATTAATGCCCTTCCCTTTGGCAGCGCATTGTTAACACAATTTGGGTTTTTACAAATCCTTTATGCTCCTTTAGTCCCCTTAATACAAATTTATCGAATTCCCTTTCTACCCATCATTATTTTCTTTACGTTAATCTTGGCAGTGGTTAGAAATGAAAATATTCCCCGATTTATTCGCTTTAATACCATGCAAGCGATCATTTTAAATATCCTACTGATTTTATTATTATTTATTTTGAGTATTTTCAATTTATCCCCCAATCCTCAAGGTCCTCAAGTATTGAATTTACTGGAAAAAACCTTGTTTAATACTATCTTTTTGGGGGCATTAGCTTGCTGCATTTATTCCATTGTGCAAACGGCACGAGGGGTTTACGCCGAAATTCCTGCTATCTCAGAAGCGGTCAATGGACAGGTGCGTTAATTTTTGTTAAGCGATACCTTGATAATGGGCGATTACAAGGTCTTGCACCTGCTTTAACGGTTTTTGCTGTTGTTGGGCAATCTTGACACAATCCTCATATTCTGGCTGAATATTAACCACTTGATTGCCGAGCAAGGCAACTTTCACCCGTACCACCCCTAACGGCGTTTCCACCGATTGGATATCTCGAGTTAGGGCGGTGCGGTTTTGAATTTGACGGCGTATCCCTAGGGTGCTGGTTTCCCGAAAAAGGATGGTTTCACACGTCTGAATGTGATCCAGCGGACAAATCACCGTCATTAAGGTTCCCAAGCGAGACTTTTTCATGGCAATAGGTTGGGTAAAGACGTCTAACGCACCTGCCTGGAACAATAACGCTTGACAATAAGCCACGACTTGGGCTGAGAGATCATCAATTTGGGTTTGTAAAACCGCAACCGTTTCTAATGGTTGATTGTGAGCGGTGGTTTCTCCCACCCAAAGCCGTAAAATATTGGGAAGGGGTAAATGGGCTGTTCCTGCCCCAAACCCCACCGTTTGCACTGTCATTGCTGGAAAGGTGGCAAATGCTTGGGCTAAGCTAACGGCTAAGGCTGCCCCAGTGGGAGTGACCAGTTCTTGATTAATGTCATTTTCATAAACAGGAACATTTCGCGACTGCCATAATTTCACCACTGCCGGGACAGGAACTGGCAAACGTCCATGAGCTGCTTTCACCGTTCCCCCACCCATAGGCAAAGAAGAACAATAAATCTGTTCCACGCCTAACCAATCTAATCCTAAACAAGTGCCAACAATATCAATAATGGCATCGGTTGCCCCTACTTCATGAAAATGAACTTGATCCGGGGAAATACCATGAACTTCCCCTTCTGCTAGGGCTAAGGTTTGAAACACTTGTTGACTCCATTGTTTAACCCGGGGTGGGAGATGGGCGTTTTCAATGAGGGCGGTAATTTCAGGAAGATGACGGGTAGTATGGGGAGTAGTGGAAGGAACTGTGACGTCGATGTGAGTGGCAACTTGCCCATTATGGGTAATGGTGTGGCGCGATAATTGATAGGGTTCTGCGAGTGCTAACTGTTGTAACTGCGACGTGAGATAATCCAAGGGAACCCCAGCATCGACAAGGGCGGATAAGCACATATCCCCAGCAATGCCGGTTGGACAATCAAAATAGACAACTTTAGTCATGGCTACTGTTTATTCAATTCATCCTGAAACCCCTCAACAGCGTATTTTAGACACGGTTGCTAAGGATTTAAAAAATGGGGCAATCATGTTATATCCTACTGATACCGTTTACGCGATCGGGTGTGACCTTAATGTTAAATCAGCAGTGGAACGGGTGCGTTCTCTCAAGCGAATGAGTAATGAGAAGCCGCTAACGTTTTTGTGTTCTTCCTTATCCAACATTGCTGATTATGCCTTAGTCACTGATACTGCCTATCGTTTGATGAAGCGGTTAATTCCTGGCACTTATACCTTTTTGCTACCGGCAACGAAATTAGTGCCTCGCTTAGTGATGAATCCGAAACGGAAAACCACAGGGATTCGGGTTCCTAATCATCGCTTATGTCAAGCCCTATTAAAAACCCTTGGCAATCCCATTATTTCTACCTCAGCTTATATCGCAGATGAAAATGGAGCATTACCCACGCTCGATTATGAAAAAGCCCGTTTATTTGATGCTTTAGATAAAGTGGTGGATATTATTATTGATGATGGATCACGGCAGTTGCAAACCGAAGTTTCAACGATTATTGATCTCACCACGGATGAAGCTGAAATTATCCGTGAAGGGTTAGGCGTAGAATTCGCTGAAAAATGGATTGATTATTAATACTGCAACTGACAATATGTTAAGATAATGTCTCCGATACCCGACCATTCTTGACAAGTAACGAAAAACGAGACTTATTATGGCTTCTTCCTCGCACTCGCAACAATCGAATCCAAAAAGTGCTTCCAGTTTAGAAGAGATTCGGGCAACTCGTCTCCAAAAAGTGGAAAAATTACAACAAGCAGGGATGAATCCCTTTGCCTATCGATGGGAAGTGACTCATCAAGCACAATCCCTTCAACAGCAATATGTGGAACTGGAAAATGGGGAAGAAGTGGATGTGGAAGTTTCGGTGGCAGGACGGATTACTGCCCGTCGCGTTTTTGGGAAACTTGCCTTTTTTACGTTACAAGATGAAACGGGAACGATTCAACTCTATTTAGATAAAAAGCGAATTACCGAAGGCATGTCAGAGGTGGAAAATGCCTTTAATATTCTCAAAAAACAAACCGATACCGGCGATATTTTAGGGGTAAAAGGAACGATTAAACGAACGGAAAAGGGAGAACTTTCGGTTAATGTCAGTGAGTATGGGATTCTAACGAAATCACTACTCCCCCTTCCTGATAAATGGCATGGGCTAACCGATAAACAAAAACGCTATCGGCAACGCTACGTTGATTTAATTGTTAATCCCACTGTTCGGGAAACGTTTCGGAAACGAGCAAAAATTATTGCAGCGATTCGACGCTATTTAGAAGAAAACGATTTCTTAGAAATTGAAACGCCTGTTTTACAAGCGGAAGCAGGGGGGGCAGATGCCCGTCCGTTTGTTACTTATCATAATACGTTAGAGATGGATTTATATTTAAGAATTGCCACGGAACTCCATCTGAAACGGTTAGTGGTGGGTGGCTTTGAACGGGTATTTGAATTAGGCAGAATTTTTAGAAATGAAGGGGTTTCCACTCGTCATAATCCAGAGTTTACCTCCATTGAAATTTATCAAGCCTATGCTGATTATTATGACATGATGACCCTTACTGAAGAGATTTTTACTTGTGCTGCTAATGAGGTTTTGGGGTCATTGATGCTTCATTATCAAGGAGAAACTATTGATTTAAATCCCCCTTGGAAACGGGCAACGATGAAGCAGTTAGTTAAAGAAAAAACTGGCATTGATTTTAATCAGTTTCAGGAATTTAGTGAGGCAAAACAAGCAGTGGAACAAGCTGGCATCGAAGTGTCTGAAGATTGTGATTCCATTGGTAAATTATTATATGAAGTGTTTGAAGAAAAAGTCGAAGAAACGTTAATTCAACCCACGTTTGTGTTAGATTTTCCCCAAGAAATTTCTCCTTTAGCAAAACCTCACCGTTCTCAGCCCGGGTTAGTGGAACGGTTTGAATTATTTATTGCAGGGCGAGAAATGGCAAATAGTTTTTCGGAATTAACCGATCCCATTGATCAACGAGAACGGTTAGAATTACAAGCAGCCAAAAAGGCAGCAGGGGATTTACAAGCCCATAATGTGGATGAAGATTTCTTAACGGCTTTAGAATATGGATTACCACCGACAGGTGGGTTAGGCATTGGCATCGATCGCGTAGTAATGTTATTAACCGATTCTCCCAGTATTCGTGATGTCATTGCTTTCCCGCTGCTAAAAGATTCTGCTAAAGTGAGTGAGCACGGGGAACACTAATAAGAACGCGATCGCGCTGTTGAAATAAAGATCAAAGAGGGCGAGTATGGCTTCCGATTTTTCCCACACCATTCCTATTGACCAAATTCAGTACAATGAGCAAGGATTAGTCCCTGCCATTATCCAAGATTATTTGGATGGAACCGTGTTAATGATGGCATGGATGAGTCCTGAATCATTACGTAAAACCTTGGAAACGGGAGAAACTTGGTTTTGGAGTCGATCACGCCAACAATTATGGCATAAAGGAGAAACCTCCGGTCATCTGCAAACTGTCAAAGCAGTGCGCTACGACTGTGATAGTGATACGCTACTGCTTACAGTGGAACAAGTTGGGGAAATTGCCTGTCATAAAGGACAACGGTCTTGTTTTCATCAAGTGGATAGCGCGATCGCGCGGACGCCGGCAGATACGCTTTCGGAACTTTATCACGTGATCTGTGATCGGCGGGATTATCCCAAGGAAAACTCCTACACCTGTCGCCTCATGGCAGAAGGAGACAATCAAATTCTCAAAAAAATCGGGGAAGAAACTGCCGAGGTGGTTATGGCGTGTCAAGATGATGATAGCGACGCGATCGCCTCAGAAGTCGCGGATTTGTTTTATCATACCCTCGTTGCCCTCTCTTATCACAACGTCGATATTAAAGAGGTTTACCGAAAATTACAACAACGTAAGCGATGATTAACCACGCTTGACGTGGGTTGGGGTTTCAATGTATCTTTTGATACTTAACCTACCCCATCTCGGTCGTCCTATCACGACAGTAAGCACCATGTATCCTGCCTCAGTGTCTTCCTCATCTCCTGATCGTCCATTTGTGATTTGGCAACGGGTAATCGATTGGGCGCAACAACATTATCGGGAACGAACCTTTGATAAAGATAATCGCATTCCCGCCCGTCCGGGATTATTATATCTTGTGGAACGGGGCGTTATTCGCTTAGCAGCGATCTCAAAGCAAGCCAAAAGCCGTTCACCTTCCCTCTCAGAAGAAGGGGAAGCCTTTCTGGGATTTGTTGGGGCAGGGCAACCCTTTGAACTTGTGGCTCAATCGCCCTATACCCTTCAAGCCTATGCCCATGTGGAACAAACATCTGTTATCTGGCTATACTGGAAGGATTTAGAGAATTGGCCCCATTTCCGTTGGGAAGTGTTAGAATCGTTTCGGGCTCAACATCAACGAAAATTAATTTGGTTGAGTACTCTCGGGCAACGTCAAACCATTGATCGACTGCTAGGGTTTATTACCCTGCTAGTGGAAGAACACGGAAAATCCATTAAGGAAGGTTATTATCTTCCATTTCCCCTCACCCATTCCCAAATTGGTAGTGCCATTGGCTCAACTCGTGTTACAGTAACGCGTCTTATGGGGCAATTGCGCCAACAGGGAAGGATTAAAATCATTGGGGATAACCTGATTTGCTTACCTGCTTCCCCAGAACCGATTACAGGGGGCTAAAAAGCCTCGATTCATGATTAATGCTGTCAGTAATTTTGGAGAATGTTGCCAGCTTCTACCGTTAAAATTTGGGATGACTGTACCCATTGCTGATCAAAGGAACTTAAATGAGTGGTGGTAATCAGGGTTTGAAACCGATCTTGAATCGCCTCTAGCAGTTGATTTTGACGGCTCAGATCCAATTCTGCTAAAACATCATCTAACAGTAATAACGGGGGTTCCCCAATTACCGTTTCAATTAATTCTAATTCCGCTAATTTGAGGGCTAAGACTAAGGTTCGTTGTTGTCCCTGTGACCCATACGATCGCGCTGGGGTTTCATTAATTTGGAAATCGACTTCATCCCGATGGGGGCCCACAACGGTGGTTCCTAAATTTTGTTCGGCCACTTGACGCAGTTGAATCCGATCTAAAACCGCTTGTTGAACCGTTTGGGGATCATCATCCAACCAACTGACATTCGGGGTATAGTGAAGGGTTAATTGTTCCGTATGGTTACTAATTTGATTATGCCATTGTTGCGCGATCGGGGCTAATCGTTCCAGTACCCTTGCCCGTCGTCGCATCACCCGTGATCCATTTGCCGCTAATTGCGTATCCCATAAGGCGAGTTGTTCCCAAGTGGCATCTTGAACCCTTCCTTGATCAAGGGATTGACGAATCTTTTTTAAAAGGGCATTTCGTTGGCGAAGCACTTTATTATATTCTTGTAAAATATAAGCATAAATGGGTTCTAATTGAACTAACAAGGTATCTAACCAATGGCGACGCTTTTCAGGAGAACCGCGCACTAAATCTAAATCTAAACTGGAAAATTGTACCGCATTAATTACACCTAAAAAATCTGTTTGTCGCTTCACTGCTTGATGATTAATGGCAGCAGTCCGTCTTCCTTTTTGACGCAGGGTTAATTTTAAATGATGGTCACTATAGAGCCGTTTGACAAGGGCTTCAATTTGCCCAGATTTTGCTTTTTGAGAGACTAAATCTTGATCTTTACTGGTGCGATGACTTTTTAAACTCGCTAACAATTCCACTGCTTCTAATAAATTGGATTTTCCTTGGGCATTATTTCCAACGACAATGGTTTTCTGGGCCTCAAACGAAACCGAACAATTTTTGTAATTGCGGAAGCGAGTGAGATGCAATTGTTTGAGATACATTGATGACTAAGGGATAATTATTGTTTTATGCGGCATCATTTAACCATTGATGAGTATCTGCTAAAAGGGCTGGAATTTTATCAGCATGAGGACTATTTTTAAGGCAAGGTTTTAAGTCTAAGGCTTCGACATTTGTTGCTTTTTGACCGGGAAACCAATGGCTTGCGCGACCCAAAACGTTGTAGCGGATTTTGGCATAATCGATTAAATCGTAAGCAAGGGCTAAATTTCTCAACCATAAAATAACGGGAATATTAATTTGGTTGGGGGTTTGTTCGCAACGAGGTAAACCGATTTGCCATGTTTCATACCAATCTTTTCCTAAAGCAGCGATCGCGCTATTTTCTAATCGTTGAATAATGGGGGGTAAAATCTCCTCGATTTGATCCATTAACGATAAACCTTCAATATGTTCATCAAAATCACTGGGTTTAGCTGCCCCTAAGGATAATGTTTGCACTTGGGGATGACTCAAACAAAATAAATCATTAAATACCATGGGACTTAAAGGCTGACATAAATCAATAAGTTTTTGCGGTGGTTGATAGAGTCTTCCGCCTTTATCCGATGGACTAATAATAAATACCCCAACATCATATTGATTAGCAACTTTGATCGCTTCCCAATTGGTTTGATTAATATAGTACCAGTGGAGATTAACGTAATCGAATTGATTGGTTTGAATGGTTTTGATAATTAGTTCTGGTTTAGCATGAGTGGAGAATCCCACAAAGCGTACTTTCCCTTCTTGTTGTAATTTTTTGACTTCCTCTAAACAACCACCGGCACCAACGGTTTTATCTAATAACGCTTCGGTATTAATACCATGAATTCCCAATAAATCCACATAGTCTAAATTTAAATAATCTAATGACGTTTCAAATGTTTGTCTAAATACTTTCGGATCATCTTTAGGAGGAATTTTTGTCTGCACAATCAGTTTATCCCGATCAAATTGGGGCAAAATTTTCCCTAATTGCATTTCAGAACTACCATATCCCCGTGCCGTTTCAATATGATTAATTCCCACTTCCATAGCACGAGAAATCGTCGCTTCTAAATTACGTTGATTGGCTTCAGGAATTGTTGCATCAGGAATATCTTGCCCGTGATAGTGATAGCGCATTCCCCCACAAGAAAAAACTGGCATTGATAATTCAGTGCGACCAAAACGACGATATAACATGGTCTAATTTATCTCTAAGACTGGATGACTATTTTAGCTTTTCTGACAACGGCAATTAACCTATTTTGATCGCACCGAAATTACCTTTAAAATTCTCGAATATTGGTTTGATCGCCTTTAACTTCACCCACTAAAACCACATCAGTCACACCGACAAATAACCCATTTTCTAATACCCCGGGAATATTATTAATTTCTTTTTCTAACTCTCGCGGATTGGCAATTTCATCAAATTTGACATCAATCACTAAATTACCTTGATCCGTAACTACAGGACCGGCTTTTTTAACACCCATGCGTAATTCAGGTTTGCCCCCGAATTTCTCTAATTTTCGTAGCACAGGGGTAACTGCCATGGGAATCACTTCTACTGGTAATAGAAACGTTGACCCCAGTTTATCCACTAATTTGCCACTATCCACAACCACGATAAATTGATCCGCAAGGGTATCAACCACTTTTTCCCGAGTATGGGCGGCGCCACCCCCTTTGATTAAATTCTTATTGGGATCAACTTCATCGGCACCATCAATGGCAAGATCCATATGATCAATGGCATCTAATGTGGTGAGAGGAATGCCATATTGCTTTGATAAGACTTCCGCCTGAAATGAGGTGGGAATCCCTTGAATATTTTGTAGTTCGCCTCGCTGCAATCGTTCCCCGATATACTGAATGGCATAAGCCGTGGTGGAACCGGTGCCTAATCCTAAGATGGAATTAGATTGTACGCGGTTGGCTGCCTCTTTTCCCACTTCTTGCTTCATTACTTTGGAAAGATCAGTATCTGCCATAATTACCTTCGAGTGTATCGCCTCTAGCACTTTACCACTAACGGGACTTAAACGATCAAATTAAAGTGAGGTCAGACAAACAGCGGTGGGAATAGTCTCTAATTATAAGATTCTTTTTTCTTGAAAAATAGCGGAATAGCTGATAAAAGGGCTAACAATCCCAATGCAAAGAAAAACGAAACGCGATCGCGCCCTTGTAAGGCATTCATGCCACTCACACCTAACCAGGTATAAGCAAAGGTTCCCGGTAAAATGCCGAAAAAGGTTGCCACTGTGTAAGGAAACCAGTGAAGTGAAGTTAGCCCAAATAAAAAGTTAATTAGATTAAATGGGGTAATAGGAATGAAACGTATGGTTAAAACAAATTTTACGGGATTATGTTGAACCGCTTGGTTTAAATAGCTTAACAGTCGATGGTGATGAAATTTTTTTGCAAACCAATCTCCTAGGAGATAACGGGCAGTTAAAAATGCCCCTAATGCCCCAATGGTTGCCCCAATTGCTGACAATAAGGTTCCTAAAACGAGTCCAAACGTGATTCCTCCAGCAATGCTTAAAATTGTACCAGGAATCCCCAGTACGGTTAGCACCGCATAAAGAACAATAAAAAGCGCGATCGCGTAGCCCTCATAAGTCTCTAAAAAGTTGATAATAAATTCTTGATTTAAGAGAACATTTAAGGGACCAATGGTTACTAAAAAACTAGCAACAAATAGCGCGATCGCGACCCAAAATCGGGGCAGTTTACACAGTCGAAAAAAATATTTACACCATTTGGAAAATACCTTTAGCATTTGTCAGCAGTACTGATCAATAATGAAGTTTATTCCACGGAAGAATCCGTTTGAGTTTCTAATTTCTGATTCAATGCTTTTCTGGCAATTTTAGTAATATAAAATGTAACACCTGCAATCGTTATAAATATAAGAATCCGAATGATCCATTGCACCGTACCAGGCGTTTCAACGTCTGCTCCTTTTGCCCCTAACGTTGCTAAATCACCGGCTAAAGAACCGACATAAACGAACATAATCGTTCCTGGTAAAATGCCTAGTGTTCCTAACACATAATCTTTGAACGTGACTTTCGTTAATCCATAAGCATAATTGAGTAAATTAAAGGGAAAAATGGGTGATAAACGAGTGAGTAATACAATTTTGAAGCCTTCATCTGCCACTGCGTCATCAATGGCTTGAAAGGTGGCATTACCTGCAATCCATTTTTCAACGCGATCGCGAGCAATATATCTTCCCACTAAAAAGGCAAGACTAGCCCCAATACTGGCAGCAATAAAGACATAAATTGACCCCATAACCACACCAAATACAACGCCAGCACCTAGGGTTAAAATCGAAGCAGGAACAAATAGTACGGTCGCTATCATATAAATTGCGATAAACACAATGGCAGCTAAGGGGCCAAGATTATCAATCCATCGTAAGGCATCAGTTAACCTTGCTTGGATGTCAATAAACTGAGTGGCAATAATTAAAGCAGCAACAATCACAGCAATAAGTACATATTTGAGCTTACCTTTCATAGGAATTCTCCTTTAATTTTAATACTATTTACAAGCGCGGTTTAAATACACTCTGACTGTGACTCAGAAAGGATTATCAAATTCTGAGTCGGAATTTAGCTATTAGCAAAAACAGTTAACTTCGTTCACCCGTTGCTAAAAAAGACTATAATAAAGCACCACCACAACTAGAGCCACTGCCAGCAGTACAGCCATAACAGTAAGGGCGAGTTTGAATGTGTTTAATTACATCTAAGTTTTCAAATTCGAGTAACTTTTCTAACGTTATTTTTTCACCATCAGGTGTTTTAGCGGGAACATTTTCCATTTGATTAAAATCGCAGTCATAAATATTCCCAAGATAATCGACAGACAGTTCATTTCGACACATGACACTGGGAACCGTCTGCGGATTATAATTATTTTCTAAAAACTTCAAGTAAGACTGATGTAATTGGAAACGATGTAAGAAATCTTTAATGCGACCAATGGGAAGATTGGTTATGGTAAACAAATTATTAAACTTAATCCCAAAATGTTTACCAAGATAATCTTTATAATCCTGTTCCAGTTTCTCTTGGTTGGGCGGTAAGCTAAATTGTTCTTCGCTAAGGGGAACGGGCGGATTATAAACTAAATCTAGCATTAAATTGGCGTCTTTCCCATAACCCAATTCATTTAACCATTGCAGAGCTTTGATTGAACCATTATAAACCCCTGCCCCTCGTTGTTTATCCACATTATCTTCTAAATAACAAGGCAAGGAAGCAACAATTCGGGTTTGATGTTGGGCACAATATTCAGGGATATCTTCAAATCCCGGTTCAAAATAAATTGTCAAATTAGAACGAACAATGACTTCTTTATTTTCTTGTCTTGCTGCCTCCACAATGGGGCGAAACCCATAATTCATTTCCGGGGCACCCCCTGTTAAATCCACCGTTTCAATTTGAGGGAATCGATGGATAATCTTAATAATTTGTTCGCAAACTTCAGGAGATAATTCTTCCGTGCGTTTGGGGCTAGCTTCCACATGACAATGGGTACAAGCCAAATTACATTTTCGCCCTAAATTAATTTGTAAAACACTAATGGGTTGTTTTGTTAACGAACCCTCTATTTTCTCCGCAAACGGAGTTACTTGAGATTGATGGGTGGTCAGATTGGCAACCATATAAACTCTCTTTATACCACGATTGTTAGTTATGTTCGTTTAGGCTCAATTATATTAAAGCGAGAGTCTATTAATTTTTACTGAGAAGTGATTTAAAGTTACCTAATTGCTTAAATTTCGGGCAACTTGGAGACAGATGGCAAAGCTGGCATCGGTTTTAATTCCCTCTGGATTGATGTGGGTAGCACAAGCGCGATAGCCCCGTTGTTGTAGCGCGGTAATTAAGGTATCTCGCTTCGGAATCTCAAATTTGCCATATCTGCCAATATTGCTGAGGGGGTAGAAATAGGGAGGTAAATCAGCTTCTTGTGCCATCACGCTTAATAACTTAACGCGTTTTTTCCAACCCCACTGTTTCGCCAATGCTATCATGTTTTCGATTTCAGCGCGATCGTGCAAATTCCCTAACCACATGGGACCTGTGACAATTAAATTTTCTCCATCATGGGAACATACGACTCTACCCAATTGACGCCAACCCACCCTTTGATAATGACCACAGTGATGGCAATAGCCTAACCAACCATATTGATCCTCCCTTAATTGGGATTTTTTCACAAAGCGCATCATAATGCGATAGGTTTGACCCGTAAAATAGGCAAAAACGGGTTTCATTCCCCGTTCTTGGGCTGCTGCTTGCTGTTGTAATTGTGCCATGAGAAGGCGCAATCCTTGTTCATGGGCGGCAGGATGGGAACGGGCATAAGCACCATAAAATTTTAAGCTATGTTGCGGTGAACTGCCTGTAACGGAACGTCCATCCGTGCTAGTTAAATAAACCAATCCCCCAAGTTTAGCCCCCCATAAGACAGTGGAAATAAAGGGAACAGGAACACCAAAACTATCTAAATCAATTAAATCATAAAAATCATTACGGTTATAGCAATCAAAAAAAACCCGATTGGCATCTTGATGGGTGATATAATACTGCCATGGCTGAAGTTGACTGGCTAAATTTTCTTGGATAATGGGATTCATCTCTCGGTTAGCTTCATTTGCCCAAACCGAGTCAGCCCCTGCTTCTAAGGCATAACGTAATGCCCGAACGCCACAGCCTGCCATGGCATCTAAAACACGCAACTGGCCACTTTGTTGCTGATAAGCAGCCGCCCCTAACACGCCCAAATCTCTTACTACTTCAGTTTGTGGGCGATAAAAGGCGTTACCAACCTTAAAAACAGCACGTCCTTCTTGATAGTACGCAGTCAAGGTTGTTGGTGAATGTGGATTATCTACCAAGATTATTCCCAGAGATAGGATACCATAGAAAAATAGTTGGAGGATGGTTCTGGAAGCAATTAATTGGGAAGCCTTAGCCGCCGACTACCAAGCACGTTCCCGTTGCACTATTGTTGGTGAGAGTAAGGGGCATTATCAGTTTCAAGGAAAAGGCACTCCCTATTTCCCTGCCACGCTTTCTTTGAGAGATTATCAACAACAAGCGGTGGTGAGTTGGTTTCGTCATAAGGGACGGGGAATGTTAAAAATGGCGACGGGAAGTGGCAAAACCGTGACCGCACTTGCGATCGCGACAGAACTTTATGACAAAATTGGGTTACAAGTCTTATTCGTCATTTGTCCCTACCGTCATTTAGTAATGCAGTGGGCGCGAGAGTGTGAACAATTTAATTTAACGCCCATTTTAGCATTTGAACGAGTGGAACAATGGCAACGGGAGTTATCCCAGCAGCTTTATCTTTTAACACAGGGAACTCAGAAATTTTTAACCATCATTACCACCAATGCCACCTTAATGAGTGAGGGATTGCAATCACAACTGAGTTATTTTCCTGAAAAAACGTTACTCGTTGGGGATGAAGCCCATCATTTGGGTGCGCCTCGGTTATTGGAAAGTTTACCCACTCAATTTGGCTTACGGTTAGGATTATCAGCAACGCCAGAACGGTACTTTGATGAAACTGGCACGGAAGCCGTTTTAAATTACTTTGGTTCCGTTTTACAACCTGAAGTTACCTTAGCTGACGCGATCGCGCAGGGGGCATTAGTTCCCTATAATTATTATCCCCTATTTGTGGAACTGACTGAAGCAGAAGCACTGGCATATGCCAAATTAACCAAACGCATTGGCTGGGCATTAGCGGAAGACCCCAACTGGGCAACCAACGAGAAATTAACCTCGTTATTAATGCAGCGATCGCGCTTAGTGGGGGCAGCACAAAATAAACTTAGCACCCTTGCCGAGTTAATGGCATCTCGTCGCCATAGCAGTCATACTTTATTTTATTGTGGCGATGGCTATATTGAAACCCCCTCTCGGGTTAGCTACCGCCAAGTGGCAGCGGTGACACGATTATTGGGGAAGGAATTGGGATTGCGCGTTAATACTTATACTGCCGACACCCCCATGGCAGAAAGAGAACAGTTACGGCAACAATTTGAAACGGGAGAACTACAGGGATTAGTAGCAATTCACTGTTTAGACGAAGGAGTGGATATTCCTGCCATTCAACAAGCCGTGATTTTAGCCAGTAGTGGCAACCCGCGCCAATTTATCCAACGACGGGGACGGATTTTGCGCCCTCATCCTGGCAAACAACAAGCAACCCTGTTTGATATGATTGTTGTTCCCCCGCAGCTCGATCGCCAAACTTGGGATGTGGAACGCAAGTTATTACGAAAGGAGTTACAGCGTTTCTTAGAATTTGCCCAGTTAGCAAAAAATAGTAACCAAGCCACTCAGCAGTTACTAGAGTTGCAAAAACGATATCAGTTGGAATAGTGATCCCATAATCAGCAAAGCCAAAATCAATAATTCCCCTAAACGAGCCTTTTCAAGTTGGTAAAATAATCCTTAGAAATGGGATGGCGCGATCGCGGCTATGGATGAGTTAATTATTGGTAGTTTGGTGTTTATCTTTGGGGCTGCCATTGGCAGTTTTTTAAATGTGGTGATTCATCGCATTCCTGCCAATCTTTCCTTGTTTTATCCCCCATCACGATGCCCCGTTTGTCTCCATAAGTTAGGAAAAACGGAGAATGTTCCCATTCTAGGTTGGCTATGGTTACAGGGAAAATGTCGCCATTGCAAAACCCCAATTTCCCCTCGTTATCCCATTGTGGAAACTGTTACTGCCCTGTTATTCCTTGCCGTTTACCTGCACTTTGACATTAGTTTAATCACTGTCAGAGGTTGGGCATTATTAAGTTGGCTGTTAGCCTTATCCTTAATTGACTATGACACTATGACATTGCCCAATTCTCTAACGCAATCAGGATTAGTTGCCGGATTAGGATATCAGGTAATTCGGGCATCGCAACAGGAGCATTTTTTCGCCACTATTCCCGAACAATTGATGGGGGGAATTATTGGTGCTGTCGTGGGAATTTGGTTATTCGATATCATCTCTTTGGGCGGTTCCATGTTATTAGGGCAAACTGCCATGGGAGGCGGTGATGGGAAACTAGCAGCGATGATGGGAGCATGGTTAGGTTGGGAATTGTTACTGATGGGGTGTTTTCTGGGATGTGCTTTTGGTGCCATCATTGGAGGAGGCGCGATCGCGCTGGGAATTTTATCTCGACGACAACCGATGCCATTTGGTCCCTTTTTAGCCCTCGGTGGCGCGATCGCTGTTTTTTATGGGGAATCGTTGCTTTCGTGGTATCAGAATCTATTTTGGCAAACCTTTTAAATCAATGGGGAATCATCTCGAAGCCTCTGCACACTTTTTGCGTCACACGATCCACAATGGTTTGCTAGAGTTCGATAGCTTTGATGTCTCAACAATTGCATTATGGTCAAAATCAACGAAAACTTTCTTAAACTGCAAGCAGGATATCTGTTTCCAGAAATTTCGCGACGGGTTAATAGCTTTGCGGAACAAAATCCCGATGCAGATATTATCAAGTTAGGCATTGGGGATGTGACTGAACCGTTACCCCAAGCCTGCTGTGATGCCATGGCAAAAGCAGTGGATGATATGCGCGATCGCGCTACGTTTAAGGGATATGGTCCCGAACAGGGATATTCGTGGTTGCGAGAAAAAATTGCTTCCTATGATTATCAAAGTCGAGGCTGTGATATTAGTTCCGATGAAATCTTTATCTCTGATGGATCTAAGTGTGATACGGGCAATATTCTCGATATTTTAGGCGATGATAACGCGATCGCGGTAACTGATCCCGTTTATCCCGTTTATGTGGATACCAATGTCATGGCGGGGCATACTGGCCCTGCCAATGATGAGGGAAAATATGAAGGGTTAGTTTATATTCCGATTACTGCGGAAAATAACTTTACCGCGACCATTCCCACCGATCAAAATCTGGATTTGATTTATCTGTGCTTCCCGAATAATCCCACCGGTGCCGTTGCTACCAAACAGCATTTACAGGAATGGGTGGATTATGCCAAATCGGTAAATGCGCTGATTTTATTTGATGCCGCTTACGAAGCCTTTATTAGTGATGACAATATTCCCCATTCCATTTACGAAATTGAAGGGGCAAAAGACTGCGCGATCGAGTTTCGTTCTTTCTCCAAAAAAGCAGGGTTTACAGGAGCGCGGTGTGCCTTTACCGTGGTTCCCAAAAACTTAACGGGGAAAGCCTCTGATGGTTCTGATGTCCAATTATGGCAACTCTGGAATCGTCGTCACTCCACGAAATTTAACGGTGCTTCCTATATTGTGCAACGGGGGGCGGAAGCGGTTTATTCTGAACAAGGACAATCAGAAGTAAAAAACCTGATTAACTTCTATTTAGAAAATGCCAAAATTATCCGCGAGAAACTGACGGCTGCTGGGTTGCAAGTTTATGGTGGCGTTCATTCCCCCTATATTTGGGTGAAAGCTCCAGAAGGATTTTCCAGTTGGGATTTATTTGATAAATTACTGTATTCTGCCCATATTGTTGGCACCCCTGGATCAGGATTTGGCGCTGCTGGTGAAGGATATTTCCGCATCTCTGCCTTTAATAGTC
>JAHEOB010000056.1 GCA_018610095.1 Halothece sp. MAG | reverse complement strand
AATAAACTGCACTTTTTGTAAATCCTTATTTTGATTTTCTTGCATGGTTTGTAACATTGACTCTAGCGTTAAAACTTGAATTTCAACCGATTTCGCTTTTTGCGGGTTCTTTTGTTTGAACTGATCAAGCATTCCTTGGAGTTGTTCTTTATCAAAAAAGAAAGGAATGGCTTGTTGATTATTTTGTTCAAGGGTTAAGTATCCCTTATTTTCGCCCCTACGAGCTGTATACAAAGGAACACCTGCAAATTGATCTGGTTTGTTTCCTTGTTTTTTTAGAAGAGAAACGGCTGATTCAACTTCTTCCTTTCTGGGGACAAAGGCGAAGTTTAAATTTTCTGATTTATTGTCCTTTACGACTTTATAAACTTCTCCTAAAGATTGAGGCATAATTTCAACTTTTTTCGCTAAATCAGGTTTATTTTCTTTCAATTTTTTCAGAAAATTCTCAGCATCTTGCTTACTCATAAAAATATTAGTTACTTCCTGTTCATTCTTGGTTAATACTAATGGAGACCCTTTTTTATCAGCTAAAGTAAAGACAGGAATGATTTTTAACTTTTTAACAATTTCCTTTTGAGATAAGGCTAAGGTTTCGGAAGCAATACCAAACAGTAAAGCAACGAATGCAACACTTAATCCACTAAATTTTAAAGTAGAACGTAGCAATGACTTCATAATCAATTTTCTCTCCACTTAATAGCTTTTTTGAACAAATTTAACTTTAACACGATAGAATAATCCTTTTAAATTCTGACAATTGCTTAAAGCATTGACCAGGGTAGCTAGTGATACTTTAAAAACTGTCACGAGTCATCAAGTAACCGCATGGAATTAATTGACGCCATATCAATTATGATTGAGATTCTAGGAAATTTGTTCCATTTTAACCCCTCCTGAAGGAACAATGGTAATTCCTCTTCGCACCGGTTTAATTTTTCCTTGTTCCACTAATTTTAAGGACAAGTTCGTGATAATTGTCCCAAAAATCAACTTCATTTCATACATGGAAAAAGCACCGCCAATACAAGCACGACTTCCGCCACCAAACGGAAAGTACTGATAAGCACTAAACTGATGATTTAAAAATCGTTCTGGCTGAAACTGTTTGGGATTGGAAAAAGTCGCATCGCGATGGTGGGCTAAGTAGATACAAGGAACTAAAATACTATCTGGCGGATAAGACGCACCATCAATGGAAATTGTTTCTTGAACCACTCGCGGTTGAGAAATTAATGCAATGGGATACAACCGTAACGTTTCCTGACAGACGGCATGGAGGTAGGGGAGTTGAATGAAATCATCGGGTTGAGGAGATTTTCCTAACCCTTGGATTTGACTCATTAATTCTTGCCAAACTTGCGGAGAGGAATAAACCCAATAAAACATCCAAGCCAGCGACGATGCTGTGGTTTCGTGACCTAAAAATAGTAGGGTAATCAGTTGATCCCGTAACTCTTGATCACTCATGCCATTGCCAGCTTCATCGGTGGCAGAGAGTAGTAAACTTAAAACATCTGTTTGTTGAGAATTGTCTTGATGACGGCGTTGTTCAATTTCTTGATAAATGAGGGCATCGATCGCGCGTTGTTGTCGGATAAAATGTCCCCAAGGGCTATATTTCCCCCCATCAATTTGCAATGGCGGAAAGAAAAATAAACTGGAATACAGGGGATTATTAATCGTTTCCAATAGATTAGAAATTAATTGCTGTAGCTTGTCAGAACGTTTTCCCGGTTTTAAACCAAATACTACCCTCAAAATAACCTTCAACGTAATATCCGCCATTAATTGACGAATCGAAAAGGGCTGATTATTGGGAATTTTCTTAATTTCTTCCTCTGTTAATTCACAAATCACTTGTTGATAAAAGTGCATCCGCTTGCCATGAAACGGCGGCATTAATAATTTTCGCTGTCGTTGATGAGCTTGACCATCCAACATTATCAGGGATTGATCCCCAGCAAACGGACGAAAAACATGGGTAATTTTTCCCAATTGAAATTGATGGGAAGGGGCGGTAAAAATCGTTTCCACTGCTTCTGGTTCACCAAAAAAGAATACAGGAGGAGAGTTAAGCCCTAAAATTTTAGCGGAAAAATTATTGCCATAGCGTTTCTGATATTTGTCAAAAAAACGAATCGGATTAGCAATTAATTCTAAGGTTTGCAGTAAAGGAGGTTTTTCCAGCCCTTGAAGACGTTGATTCATCATGATTACAACTTCGACAGTTTGTCTTTTGACGGAGGTGACACGCGCCCCTTATGCTTTGATAACACTGCAATTGGAGGAAATCGCAATGGGATTATCGCTAAAAAAGCAGAAATTAATCAATGTTGGCGTTGCCCCTCATGATGGTATTTTTTGTATTGGGATTTCCCCCCATGGATTAATCTCCATTGGGGCGATTCCTCACGGATTAATCTCGATTGGGTTAATTCCCATGGGCGTGTTTTCCATGGGATTGGTTTCGATGGGAATTTTAGCAATTGGTCAAGTTAATATGGCCATTGTCAGTGCTGGGCAAATTAACATGAGTGTGGTTGAACTCAATATTGGGGAACCATCCCAAGATAGAGAAGAAACAGATGATCATGAAATGTCTCATTAACGGCTTTCTAACATGACCTTGACACCACTAGCAGGGGTAGATGTTACCCCTCTGCGTATAGGTTTAACAGGCTTGCGCTCTGCTAACCTTAAATTGTATTGTTTGAGGATAGTTGCTATCACAATTTTCATTTCCATGGGGGCAAAAACATCCCCTAAACAACGGCGACTTCCTCCACCAAAGGGCATAAATTCATAAGGGCTAAACTCTCGTTCTAAAAAACGCTCGGGTTGAAATTGTTTCGGGTTGGGATAAATATCTTCTCGATGATGTAATAAATAAATACAAGGGGCAAGGGCGGTGTCAGGTGGATATTCATAATTGCCAATTTTTAAACTGGATTTCGTGATTCGTGGAAACGCTAAAAAGGCAACGGGATAAATTCTCAAGGTTTCCTTACAGACGGCATCTAAGTAAGCTAATTGATTGAGTGCTTTAATATCAGTAATATCATCAATGGTTGCTAATTCCGCTAATAGCTTTTCTTGTACTTCTGGAAATTTATAAATCCAATAAAATGCCCAACTTAAAGCAGTTGCTGTGGTTTCATGTCCAGCAAACAAAAGCGTCAACAACTGATCCTGTAGTTCTTCATCACTCATGGGATTCCCTTGTTCATCTCGAGCAGCCATTAAAAGGCTAAGAACATCATTTCCCCATTGATTATTATCATCTCGTCGCTTTTGAATTTCTACCTGTAATAACTCACGAATTGATTGTTGACGACGGCGAAATGTTCGCCAAGGACTACCGGGAAAATCTTGTTGTAAAATTGAGAAAAACAGTAAGCTAGAGCGTAAAACGGATCCCGCTGCCAATTCTAAGGATTGGGTCAGATGATGTTTTAATTGGGTATTACGCCTTTCATCAGAAATCCCAAATACAGCTTTCATAATCACTTCTAAGGTGATTTGCTGCATAGATGGTCGAATGGAAAAAGGTTTGCCAACTTGCCATTGTTGAGCGACTTTTTCGGTTATTTCATGAATAATTTCTCCATAGTAACGGATTTTTTCACCATGAAATGGTGGAAACATTAATTTTCGTTGACGAGAATGGGGTTTGCCATCTAATAATAAAATGGAATTTTCTCCCACTAGTGGGAGTAACAAATTATTAGCACGTCCACTATCAAAATGTTTGGCATCGCTACTTAAAACTTCTTCAATCACCTCTGGATTAGAAAGAAAAACTAAAGAAGGAATATTATTATTAAATTTTAGGGTAAATGTTTCACCATAGGCTTGGGCTGATTTTTCTAATAGCCCAAACGGATCGCGAATCCAGTCGATTAATTGAAGGAAACTGGGTTTAGTGGGACCGGGTGGAAGTTTTTGTTTGATGGGAGTTGTAACTGTCATGATTGCTATTTAGCCATGATTAGAAATGCTATTATTATAAAGTCAAAAATTGCCATCTTGGAGAAAAATGGAGGTTTCTCCCACAAGCGGGGATAGCAAGTGATTGCTTCTGGAAGCAGTACAGGTTTGATGGTCGTTACTAAACAGATCGTTAATGGCATCGGGATTAAAAATCAAAACATAAGGTGTACCTTT
>JAHEOB010000055.1 GCA_018610095.1 Halothece sp. MAG | reverse complement strand
TGCCCATATTCTTTTAGGGTATGCCCACACCCAGCAGCGTTAATAATGACGGCATCGACATCTGTTCCTTCAAAGCTATCAATCATTTGTTTGGCGAGGGTTTGGGCTTGCTTTTGTTCTCCTTGATGGGCAGGAAGTGCCGAACAACACCCTTGACTTTTGGGAATCACCACTTCACACCCATTGGCGGTTAAAACTCGTACCGTTGCCTCATTGACAGGAGAGAAAAACAGGCGTTGCACACATCCTAAAATGACCCCAACCCGATAGCGTTTTTTGCCTTGGGCAGGAATGACTTCGGGCAAATGATCTTGGAACGATCGCGCTGTAATTTGGGGTAAAATGGTTTCCATGGCATTTAAACGGGGAGAAATTTTCTTTAAAAGTCCCGTTTTTCGGACTAAGTTTTGTAACCCCAGTTTTTGATATAAAAACAGCGGAACTAACAGTGGGCGCAAGCGATTGGGATAGGGAAATAAACTAAAGATTAATTTGCGGTACAGTTTATCAACAGGATTACGGGGATAATTCCGTTCCACTTGAGGGCGTGTCGCTGCAATTAATTTGTCATACTGCACATCGGAAGGGCACGCCGTAACACAAGCCAAACATCCTAAACAGGAATCAAAATGTTGCACCGTGGCTTCATCTAATTCTGCTCCCCCCTTATTAATAGCATCCATTAAATGAATTCTTCCCCGTGGCGAATCCATTTCTTTGCCAATGACACGATAACTAGGGCAACTGGATAAGCAAAAACCACAGTGAACACAATCATCAATTAATTCTTGTTGCGGTGGATTGTTAGCATCAAATCCATTAGTTTGGTTTTCCCCAGTCTGAGGGTCAATAAAGTTTTCAAGATTAGCTGCTTTTTCTGTCATAATGATTTGATTATTAAATGTGTTTTTTAAATGCCACCCACAAAACGATTGGGATTGAATTGATAATGGGGATCAAAATTTTCCTTAATTTTTTGCATCATCTTTAAAGCATTTCCAGAATAACCCCAAGGTTCAATTTGTTCTTTTACCTCATTTGGGGCTTCTAGAATAGTTAAAAATCCTTGATGTTGCTGACAATAATTCCGCATTTGATTTAAAAAAGATAAGGATTGATCCCCATTTAAGACTAATCGACCTAAACCGCTTTTATTATGAATGATAGCGTAACTATTTGCGGGAAGTTGCGTTAAAAAGCCACCAGCAGCAGTGGGTAATAAGCCGTATTTACAAGTGATTCCATCGCTTGCAGTCGATAAGGAAATTAACTGTTTCAATTGATTCCATAATGATTTTTCATTCTCATCAGTAAAACAGGTGGCATTTAACCCCAATGATTCGCCAATGGCAGTGAGTTGTTCCCGTTGTTGTTGAATACTTTCCGGGATCGTTTCAAACCTAATTGCTAACCCTAAGCCAGTTCCCAAATTTAATTGTTGAACCACCGAAGCTGACAATAAATCCGCCCGAGTGGGGGTTAAGGTGGAATTTCGTACCTTTTGTGCGGTTTCAATAATATGATCTGCCTCTCCCGTTAACACCACCGTTTCAGAAGCAGAGGAAAGGGGATAGGTGCGGAAGGTTAATTGAGTAATAATGCCTAAGGTGCCATAAGACCCCGTTAACAGTTTCATTAAATCATAGCCTGCCACATTTTTAACAACACGCCCGCCTGCTTTGGCAATTTCCCCATCCGCGCGAACAAAGCTAATCCCAATTAGTAAATCTCGAATCCCACCATAACGTTCTCGCCAACTTCCGGCATCTGCTGTGGCAACAATTCCTCCGAGAGTTGCTGTTTCAGGATAGGTGGGATCAATGGGCAAAAACTGCTTGGCTGGTTGCAGTTGTGATTGCAGTTCCCCTAGGGTGATCCCTGCTTGTACCGTTACGGTTAAATCTCCCACGGCATGATCCACCACTTGATTGAGATAACGAGTGCTAAGATAACAATCAACTTGACTGGGAATGCCCCCCCAACTTGCCTTACTTCCATTGCCACAAGGCATGATTGACCATTGATTTTGATGCGCGATCGCGCTAACCTGAGCTAAAGCCTGTTCCGTTTGAGGCTTCACCAATGGCTTGCTGGGTAATTGTGGCGACGGTTGCCATTGTGACGCATAATCAATTTCCTCTGCTTCCATTAAGGATTGAAGTTGAGAATAAATGACACTAGCGGTTTGACTCATAAATTGATATCGTTAATGATTAACTATCTGTCTAGTGTCTCATGTCCATAACCGCTTCACGCAAAAACCACCTCAATGCCATTATCCTTGCAGGGGGGCATAGTACCCGTATGGGCAAAGATAAAGCACTGCTGGAAGTGGAAGGGAAACCGCTTCTGCAACGCAGTTGTGAATGTGCCCAAGCCGTAACTTCACAAGTCTCTATTGTCACCCCTTGGCCAGAACGCTATCAAAATGTCGTTCCCAGTCAGTGTCATCTCATTCAAGAAACCCCGTTACCTGATGAAATACCGCCTCATGGCCCTTTAGTGGGGTTATATCAAGGAATGCAACAAGTAAAAACAGCATGGGTATTAGCCTTAGCCTGTGATTTAGCCAAAATGACGGTGACAGAATTAGAATTTTGGTGTCAACAATTGGATGAGGTAACGGCAGATCAAGTTGCTTTAGTTGCCAAATCCCCTGAAGGATGGGAACCATTGTGTGGGTTTTATCATCAAAACTGTATCGCGTTATTTGAAAGGTATTTAGCCCAAGGGAAACGATCCTTTCAAGGATTTCTCAATCAGCATTCAGTTAAAGAATTATCAGTGCGCGATCGCGCTACCCTTTTTAACTGTAATACCCCTGAGGATTTATCCCAACTTTAACCATAATGGTGGAACAACTGACCCTATTTTCTCCATCCCAACCTCCCAATTACGAACAATTAAACCTACCCCACAGTGACATTAAACTCTATCGCCAATTTTTCGATGAAGCCACCAGTAACCAATTATTAGAAACCCTCAAAACCAACATTAATTGGCAACAAGAATATATCCAAGTCTATGGTAAACCCCAACCCATTCCTCGTCTCACTGCTTGGCATGGCGATGAAGGCACCACCTATTGTTATTCTGGCATTAAAATGACACCCGAACCGTGGACAGATACCCTTTTACAAATCAAACAAGCCATTGAAACGGTTGCTCAAGTTAATTTTAATAGTGTACTTTTAAACTACTATCGAGATGGTAACCATGGTGTGGGATGGCATAGTGATAACGAACCGGAATTAGGGAAAAATCCTGTGATTGGTTCCGTCAGCTTAGGAGGAACACGACGATTTAGTTTTAAATCAAAAGATAAAATTAATCCCCAAAAGCAAGATATTGAACTCCAACATGGCGATTTTTTATTAATGCAAGGGGAAACCCAGCAATATTGGTATCATCAGATTCCCAAAACCAAAAAGCCTGTTTTACCACGAATTAATTTAACGTTTCGAGTGATTTTGGAAACCTAAGCTAACTTCTGTGATAATCTAAGATTAAGCTTTTTGCTTAGTAATCGTTATCAAAACTAAACACTTAAAATGCTAAATAATCACTTGAAAGACTTAAGAAAAAATGTCCTTGATTAATAAATTAAAATCAGGTAATAAAGGTGATGTTAAATTATCTGATGTTGTCAAACTTAAAGTTAGAGTTAGTTTCCCATTATCTGGACGATAAACTTCCACTTGTTGACTAAAACGATCCACAATCCAATATTCTTGAACCCCTCCCTGAGAATATAGTTTTAATTTGGCTTGCTTATCACGATAAATATTTCTTTCTCCTGGGGAAAGAACTTCTACTACCAACTCAGGAAATCCTGTAAAATGCCCCGCTTCATCTTCAATTTCAGCGAGTCGTTGTTTACTTACCCAAACCAGATCAGGAATAACGCTATTTTCTTGAGACGGAATAATGCCAGGGCATGTTACCACAACTCCCATTTGCATTTGTTTTGACCACTGGTTCAGCACACTGCTGAGGGTTACAATAATGTTTTGATGCTTCCAATGGGGGGCACGAGTCACAAATAATTCTCCATCAACAATTTCACGGCGAATTTCCTCATTCTCAGGCAGTGCATCTAAGTCTTGGATATTCCATCGGATGGAACTGGTAAGTTGCTTCATGGCTTAATTGGGCTGACAAATCAGCGATCGAGCATTAATCTTAGTTTATGACAAACTTCTTAGATGTATCATTCCGTTATTAGAACACGCTTGAGGATGATCTCAATTTGGAAAATTAAACAAGTGCTACTTGAGAGTGATCGCTTACTGTAAATTCTTTAAATCACTATTTTGAAGTTACTATAGTAATGAGGAGCCAGAAAACAAGCCAAAAAGTAATTCGGAACAAGAACCCCTTAAGGAAGCAATGTAATTGGGAACTAGCAAACAAATAAAAGGATCATTTGCATGCAGAATTTAATCCATTCTAACTTGAGCCTCGCGATCACGTTTGTTCTGCTGTGGAACTCCGGTTTTATCGGGGCAGAATACGGTTTACCCTATACAGGGACATTTACGTTGCTGTTTTGTCGATATGCTGTCCTAAGCCTGTTATTGTTCATCTATTTAACGATTACCAACAAGTTAGTATGGCAG
>JAHEOB010000054.1 GCA_018610095.1 Halothece sp. MAG | reverse complement strand
CGCGATCGCGCATTATTCGGCATCTGTCTCTACACTGCTGCTAGAGTTCATGAAGCCTGTAGCCTAAGAACCGCAGACGTTTACACCCGCAAAGGCAAGCCCCGAGACCAACTTATCCTCCGTAAACCCAACACCAAAGGGAAACTCTCCACCCGTACCATTCCCGTAATTGAAGAATTGCGCTCTCTCCTCATTGACTACTACCCCAAGCCAAGAACCTGGTTTCTATTCCCCGGTCGTCACAATAAAGGGCATATTCATCCCGACAGTGCAGCCCGTATCCTAAAAACTGCCTGTGACAAACTCGATCTGGAAGGCATCTCCACTCATTCCTTCCGCCGAACCGCCTTAACCCACATGAGTAACGCTGGGATTCCCCTGCGAGTGATCCAAGAAATCTCAGGGCATCGTTCCTTAAGCGTTCTACAAGGTTATTTAGAGGTCACGCCCGAGCAAGTGCGGGGTGCAGCGTCCTCTTTATCTCTTTTAGGCTATTCAGATCACAACGTTTCCGATCCCCCCAGTTCTTTGGAATGGAAGCAAGGCTTGAAAAATGAAGAACGAGAGAGCAAACCAGAGATTGATTGGGAATAAAGCAATTATTCATGGAAAAATCCCGTTGGGATACCCGTATTTTCCGATGGAGATGGTTAAAGCGCGATGCGCTTGGGAGGGCGCGGTCGCTGGAAGCGACATCGCACTGGCTGTAAATTCTTCCACACAACGATTAAGGAACATCGTAGGCGTGTGAAGCGCATCGGACAATTTATGGAAACGAGCTAAAGAATTAAAGTGAGCTACAAGACAATATATAGAAGAGACAGGAAAGAAGTGAGTTTACAATATATTAAAAATAAGAGCAACTCCAAACAACTATGTCATTAGAGTTTATAGTTCAGTATCCAGAGACATTTCCTGATGTTTTAGGAGATACTCCAGAACAATTTGAAGAAGAAGCAAAATGGGCAATGGCGGTCAAACTTTTTGAACTGAAACGTTTATCATCAGGAATGGCTGCAACGTTAGTAGGAGTCGATCGGGTTACTTTTCTTTTGAAGTTAGCAGATTATGGCGTTCCTATGATTGATCTCCCTGATGCTGAATTGCTTTCTGATTTAGAAAATGCCTAAATCTCAAGTCATTGTAATCAATACTTCTCCTCTAATTTCATTAGTAGCAGCATTAGGGAATTTAGAGGTTTTAAGTTTTCTATATGAGGAAGTGATTGTTCCATTCGCGGTTTGTGAAGAAATTTTGAATAGTGAAAATCAAGTTTTTGCCCAGTCTGAATTTCGGCAAGCCACATGGTTAAGTAAGCAAAGTAATCCGGTTAAAATTTATCAATTTTTACTAAATTCTCTAGATTTAGGAGAAGCCTCAGTTATTCAAGTTGCACTAAATCAAAACATTACAACAGTTTGCATTGATGAAATAGTAGGGAGAAGAGTTGCTCGTTTAAATGGTTTGAATGTAACAGGTTCGATTGGGATTCTATTGAGATATAAACAGCAAGAACCGTCATTATCGATTCAAAACGCAATTCAAAACATGATCAATAAAAATATATACTTAAGTCAAAATGTCATTGATTTTGCTCTTAAACAAGCGGGTGAATCTTGACGACTCCAACGTCTAAAGACGCTTGGTTTTACTGATCTTCTCAAAGTTGTGTTTCATTTTGATGGGATCCTTTCACGTACTCTAAATTAAAGAATAAAACCGTTAAACTAATCATGAAAAAATAAGCTACCAAAAGAGAGCAAATACCAGAAACGATTCTAGATATTAATATAATTATAAAAAAATCGAAAAAACTTAAGCTTAAAGCAACAGGAACGGTAGTTAAAAGTGATAGAATCATAAAAATCGTTCCGATTGATAAAAAATGTAAAAATACTCGCCACCAATCTTTTTTGACTAAATTGGCACTATAATCTAGAGCACTTAAATGACAATTTCGTAGTAAAATTGCTTGATTTATAAAAACAAAATTGGTAGCAAAATAGATTCCTGGTATTATAAAAAATAAAGAACCAATTCCCGCAAATAACGATGCAAAAAAATTACCAATAAGTATAGTTATAATGTTATTAGCACTTTTAAAGACGACTTTTCTAAGATTTAATTCTTTGTTTTCAATTGTACTTTCAGCTATTAATATTGCAGAAAAAATACTGGCAATTAACAGCAAATCCAAACTAATAAAAGGAATCAATAAAAAACCAGAAATAGAAAAGGCTGACAGAATAAAACTGGGAATAGCAATAAAAACAATAATTTTTAAGAAAGTTTTCCAGTTCGACTTTAAAATCGCCCAACTAATTTCAATATTTTCATTAATATTAATAGATGAATGTTTTAATTTTTCTAATTCCATTGTTTTAATAGTTATAGTGAACGCGACCTAAAAGACAATTGATCATGTCGCACTCATTAATAAAATATAAATCAACTGGGAACCGTTACACCAGTGCATCACCGCTGGAACGTCTTTCAGACCCACCACCGGATTCAAAGGAATTACACTTTTAAATCGCCCCAGCTTCGCTCGGGCTTACCGCGACAGAAGTCGCCAAAAAAATTTAAGGATGTCGCTCAGATTGAAGCTATACAGAGAGCTTTGTGTGGTATTTTCATACCAAAACATCAGCAGAGGATAAAGAGATGGGAGATATAATTTTTATCATCTTTTATGCCTTTATGGTTATTATGCTTGCAGTTTTAGTGAATCAATGTAGCGGCAAAGGTAGTAGTGGGCGTGGAAGAGGTGGTCCACCTGCTATCGGTAGTGATGGAGGTGATGGAGGTGATGGAGGCGATGGTGGTGGCGATGGTGGTGGCGATGGAGGAGCTGGCGGTGGTGACGGTGGTGGTGGCGGTGGAGGTGATGGCGGTCCTTAAGATTGTTGCTAACAGGGTTTTTCCGTCTTTGGCTAAGATGGCAGCCAGATTAACAGCGGTCGTTGTCTTCCCCACACCGCCTTTACCGTTCGCGATCGCGCTGTTTTTATGTCACCAATCATCTAGTAGAGTTAGACTACTTTGTTGAGTCAATCTTTGCAAAAAGTTCAATAATTCTTCATCTAATTTTTCTTGTTCAATTTCTCTAAATTCTTTAGCAGCATAATTCTCAATCTTTTCCACAGCACTCTCTAATATATCGCTTTCACCAAATATATCTATATACCGTTTCAATAGCCCTAAATATTGTTTTAGATACCAGTCGAGATTTCTTTGAGCGGAGTAATCTTTATTTAGTTTATCTAACCACGTCTCAAACAGAAGTCTAATCCATTTATTTGGTATTTCATATCGTTTTTCAAAGCTTAGTAAGTCCATAGTCTCAAAGTTATTAGAATTGAGTGAATCAATTAGCTCATGACTAAAAGTTTCCTGTTCTGGTTCTGATAGATTATTTGCTAAATCCCATATTCTGCATTTACGTAATGCAGAAAGTACAGGGTTTACTATATAACCATTGCATGTTGAGAGAGCTTCTCTTGTTTTATCAAGTAAAAAATTACCAAATAATTCTGAAAATCTTTCTCCAAATAAGGCTTCATAATAGTCGTAATTTTTAATCACTTCATTTATTGAAATTTCGCTTGGAGAATCCTCAAGTATAGATTTTGACAGTGGTACAATATCTTCATAAGATAAAAATTTTTTTGCAGATTCTGATATATTTTTTCTTTTTATAAAATAATCAATAAATTTAGTTTTTATTAGTGATTGTGCTTCTTTAGAAAGCTCATTAATAGATTCTGGAATATTTAGAATTCCCTCTAATACTATTAGGTCTAGTTCCTGTGTTTTTATATAATCATCCCATTTATTTGATATTTCATCTGAAAGTTGTAATTCTTTTTTAGCATTCCAAATATTTACCAAGAAACATATTATATTGATTTTATGCTCTTGGTTTTCAGGTGCTTTTAAGGATTTGAAAAGTTCTTTAATAAAGCGTGGAATTTGTCTCTTATTAATTTTGTTTACGTTTTCAATTACTTTTTCCTTAAAGTTCAGTAATTCATCTGAATAAATTTTTCTATAAAAGAAAGTAGAACTCTGGATAGATTCAAGCAAGTTATTAACATAAAAAGCTCCTAATTGAGCAGGTTGTGAAAGAATAATTTCATAGAGTGTTCGGATAAAGTAGCGTACCTCTTCTGGAGTAGGATCAAATAAAGTTCCAACTTCATCAAATGAAGGGTGTGCATAACGGTTTCTTGTTTTATTAAGACTTTGTAAAGTTTCAAATTCATATTGACTAATCATATCTACAGTTCGTGCTGTGGATATAAGTTCATGTTCCCAATTTTGATGTCTTTCTATTTTAGGTTTAAGATAATTGTTCCATTTCTCTACAATAGTAGGTTCACGTTCCTCTGTTAAAATTTCAAATTTATTAACGAGATCAAACATGCTAGCAATCCAAACTGTAAGAATTGCACTACGGTAGTTTCCAATACGATAACTTTTTATAGCTTCTTCGAGGTATTTCTTTATTTCAGGATCTTTGATACTAGCTAAAATTTCATCAAAATCAAGCATATTCATCTAATCCATCTAACAAAATTAAGATATGTAGCGATTCTTTCGCTCATGAGATATGTCTTCTAATTGACATGAATTTTTTCCACCTATTTTTTTATCTCATCAGCTTGGGAGCTACTATGTCACAACTTGGTAATAGTTTATAACAACAATAACGATTTTTCTATATCGCCAATTTTCACTAACTGGCGCGATCGCGCTGCGATTGGGACAGTTCCCGCTATAACGTTTGTAATGCCAAGCGTGACCTATTCTCACTATTTCCGAATTACAACATTTCTGCAAAAACAGCAAAATGGTTCGGGAGTGAACTAAATTTCCCGAACCTTATTTACATCCTCAATTTCCCTTGTAGCGCGGCTTGAGATTATTTAATTGTGAAAATGCTGCCGCCTCATAATGAGGCTGGGGAACAGCGGTGTTATTTTAAAAGATGTAGAAGTCAAACAAAATAACCACCAACATCATGGTAGCAACATACGAGCAAAGTTTACAATCCTCCCGTACTAATAGCAGTCTCAGAGTATGTGATAAAACCATTGCAATTTTATTCGGTTCTGATGCAGCAATCTTGCTAAACCGAATTAATCATTGGTTATCCCTTGGTTATGGGCTTGAGCATGAAGGCAAGCGATATTGGTATGCCACTTATAAAGAAATAGCTGAACGAGAGCTAGATTGGCTCAGTCCTTCCCAAGT
>JAHEOB010000053.1 GCA_018610095.1 Halothece sp. MAG | reverse complement strand
GACAGGACCAACCGGAAGTGGCAAATCAACCACCCTGTACTCTATGCTGGCGGAACGAAACGACCCTGGGGTTAATATTAGTACCGCCGAAGATCCCATTGAATACTCCTTACCCGGTATTAATCAGGTTCAAGTAATTCGAGAAAAAGGCATGGATTTTGCCTCCATTTTACGTGCCTTGCTGCGTCAAGACCCTGATGTGATTCTGGTCGGAGAAACCCGAGACAAAGAAACTGCAAAAACTGCTATTGAAGCAGCCTTAACTGGACACTTAGTCTTAACCACCTTGCACACCAATGATGCTTCTGGCGCGATCGCGCGATTAGATGAAATGGGCGTGGAACCGTTTATGGTTTCTGGGTCTTTAATCGGCGTGTTAGCCCAACGGTTAATGCGAAAGGTGTGTGACCAATGTTGCATTCCTTATAATCCTTCTAACGAAGAACTCGCTCGGTTTGGCTTATCAGTGAGTAAAGGGGAAGAAATTACCCTCTACAAAGCTAATACCCTATATGGAGAGGAACTCGACCAAGCTCGCAACAGTGGTCATGTTTGTTCTAAATGTAATGGCACTGGTTATAAAGGGCGCGTTGGGGTGTATGAAGTACTGCAACTGAGTGAAAACCTACAAAGCCTGATTACTGAGGGAGCTCCCACGGAACGAATTAAAGAAGCTGCTGTGGATGAGGGAATGGAAACCCTACTGGCTTATAGCTTAAATCTAGTGCGCCAAGGATATACCACCTTAGAAGAAGTGGAACGAGTCACCTTAACCGACTCAGGATTAGAAGCGGAAATGAAAGCTAAACGTAAAAGTTCCCTTACCTGTCAAACCTGTTCGGCAGAACTGCAACCCGAGTGGATGGAATGTCCCTATTGCTTAACCCCTCGCTTCCAAGACTAGCAATATTGCTAAAGTAGAAAATAATCGATTACGAATCATGTGTCGTTTGTTATAAGGAGTTTTAATTCCTATGGACTTAATTATCGAAGACCTCATGGAACAGTTGGTGGAAAAGGGTGGCTCTGATATGCACATTCAAGCAGGAGCCCCTGTTTATTTCCGCCTGAGTGGGGAACTACAACCTGCAACAGAAGAAGAACTCACTCCCCAAGAAACCCAAAAATTAATTTTCAGTATGCTCAATAATAGCCAACGGAAGCAACTAGAGCAAAACTGGGAATTAGACTGTTCCTATGGGGTTAAAGGGCTGGCTCGTTTTCGGGTCAACGTTTATAAAGAACGGGGTTGCTATGCTGCTTGTTTACGGGCATTAGCCTCTAAAATTCCCAAATATGAAAACTTAGGACTGCCAGATGTCGTCAAAGAGATGGCAGGTCGTCCTCGGGGATTAATCCTGGTGACAGGGCCCACCGGTAGTGGCAAAACTACCACCTTAGCAGCGATTCTCGACTTAATTAATCGCACCCGCAACGAACATATCTTAACGGTGGAAGATCCCATTGAATACGTTTTCCAGAATGAAAAATGTCTCGTTCACCAACGTCAACGAGGCGAAGATACAAAAAGTTTTGCCAATGCCCTTCGAGCTGCCCTTCGGGAAGACCCTGATATTATCCTCGTTGGAGAGCTGCGAGACTTAGAAACCATCTCCCTTGCCATCTCTGCTGCTGAAACGGGTCACTTGGTTTTTGGTACGTTACACACCAGTTCTGCTGCATCAACCGTTGATCGGATGGTTGATGTTTTCCCTGCCGAACAACAAGAGCAAATTCGTGCCCAATTATCAGGGTCGTTAATTGCTGTGTTCAGTCAATGTTTACCGAAAAAGCAAAATCCCAAACCAGGTGAATTTGGACGAGCCCTTGCCCAAGAAATTATGGTCGTCACGCCCGCTATTGCAAACCAAATTCGCGAAGGCAAAACCTCTCAGATTTATTCTTCCATTCAAACTGGAATGAAATTGGGAATGAAAACCATGGAACAATCTTTAGCTAATTGGGTGAATCAGGGAGCCATTTCCATGGATGAAGCCCTTGCCAAAAGCAGTAAACCCGATGAACTGTATCGCTTAGCTTCAGGGGGTAGTGCTGGCAAAAAACAAGCCAAAAGCAATGCCCGTCGGTAATTGCAATTGATGAGTATAAGGAAGAAGGGGTAAATTATGGCTACTTACGTTGTTACTGTTCAAGACGCCCAAGGAAAACGCACTCAAGAGAGAGTCCAAGCCCAATCACCAGTACAAGCTCAACAACTGTTACGAGGCAAATATGCCAAAATTGGTCAGGCGAAAAAGGCAGGGCTTGACATTGATTTATCACAGTTACAAGAAAAGCTTGCCACAGTTGATGTTAAAGATAAAGCCATCTTCTCTCGGCAGTTTTCAGCAATGGTGAATGCTGGGGTAGGCATTGTTCGTTGTTTGGGGGTACTTTCTGAGCAATCGGGAAACCCCAAATTAAAAAAAGCCTTGCAAAATGTTAGTTCCGATGTCCAGCAAGGGGTTAATTTATCTGAAGCGATGAGGCGCCACCCTCACTGCTTTGACACTTTATATGTGAGTATGGTGGAAGCTGGGGAAGCTGGAGGTGTACTGGATGAAGTACTAGACCGTCTTGCCAAATTACTAGAGGATATGGCCCGTTTGAAAGGGCAAATTAAATCTGCAATGGCTTATCCTCTAGTTGTAGGGTTGGTTGCGGTTGCAGTTTTTCTGGGGATGACCCTTTTCTTGATTCCGATTTTTGCGGAAATTTTCCAAGATTTAGGATCAGAGTTGCCAGCTTTGACCCAGTTCATGCTGACCGTGAGTGACACTTTAAGAAGTCCTGCCATTTTAATCGTGGTTGGTGTTTTAATAGCAGCTGTCTTTGGGTTTAGACAATATTACAAGACCCCTGTTGGACGGTTACAAGTGGATAAAATGGTTTTAAAACTTCCCATTTTTGGAGACTTACTGGAAAAAAATGCTGTGGCAAAATTCTGTCGTATTTTTGGGACCTTAACCCGCTCTGGTGTTCCTATTTTAGATTCTTTAACCATTGTTCAAAATACCGTGGGCAATCAAGTTTACATCAATGCCATTGAAGCCTCTAAACAAGAGGTGGAACAAGGAGGCATGATTAGTTTGGCACTGCAACGAGAAAAAGTCTTCCCACCGCTAGCAATTCAAATGATTAGTATTGGTGAAGAAACGGGGGAATTAGATGCAATGCTGATGAAAGTTGCTGATTTTTATGAACAGGAAGTGGAACAAGCAGTGAGTGCTTTGACAAGTATTATTGAACCACTAATGATTGTGGTTGTTGCTGGTATGGTTGGTATCATTCTGTTATCGATGTATCTTCCGATGTTCCAAGTATTCGAGCAAATTGGTGGTTAAAACAAACTATAACCCATAATCATGTCTATTAAACCATCGCAATATGAAACTTTACTTGCCGAATATAGTAATCGCGATCGCGCGATCGCGCTGTTACGGGAATATCGACCTTACTTGGAAATGCTTCCCAGTTTGCGTCGCCCCAATGACAGTGTGATCACCCTTCCCCTGCCGATTATCCGCATTCGCACGCTTAATTCTGGCAACAATCAGAGTTATGCTTGTGCTCCCCAAGCAATGCAACTGCCATGCGACATTGCTATCTTGACTTGTGATCCCGAATGGAAAATTAAAATGGGGGTGGAATTTATGGTTTTTATTCACCGCCCCCAAGAAGCCTTTTCTGATTTATTGCGTCGTTGGCGAGAAACTCAATTTGGGCTTGAACAAGACTATGAATGGCTGATGCCCCCTGCTCAAGAACATATGTTTAGTGAAGGGGCTCAAAAGGTTTATCCCCTGTTTGTTGGATTCAATGAAACCTCAGAGCAAATTCGGCGAGGGTTAAAAGGAGCAGGCTTACCTTTATTAATTCAAACGGTTGCCCAAAACGTAGAAGAGGATAACAATACGGCAGTGGAGGTAGAACAATAGAACTGGCTAAGGCAAGGTAGCGATAATCCTGCTTTGGCAATTTTGATAATCTTAACAATTGTTCCTTTCCTCTATCATGCGCAGAACTGCTTTCGGTTTTCTTTTGCTAGGCGCAGTGGCATCGGAATTAACGATTACGGTGGATAATCTTCCTTGGCGAGTTTTATCCTTGTTTATTTTAATTGCGATTAATGCGTTTTTTGTTGCTGCAGAATTTTCGATGGTTGCGGTACGGCGATCGCGCATTAGTCAATTAGTAGAACAGGGAGATAGTCAAGCCAAAACCGTACAAATTTTACAAAAAAATTTAGATCGCTTGTTATCGACCACGCAATTAGGAATTACCCTCTCCAGTTTAGCTTTGGGCTGGATTGGAGAACGGACCATGGCAGTTACGATTGCGAGTGGGCTTACAGAGCTACCGTTTTCCCCAGAACTGCGAGACGTCATTGCCCATTCTATTTCAATTCCTGTTGCCTTTTTTCTCATTGCTTACTTGCAAATTGTTTTAGGGGAACTATCTCCCAAATCCATTGCCCTCCATAATGCAGAACAAGTAGCCCGCTTATTAGCCCCACCGAGTTTAGTCATTTCCCGCCTATTTTCTCCATTTATTTGGATTCTGAATCATTCCACCCAAACGCTCCTCCATTTGGTGGGACTGGAATACAATCCCCATAGTTGGTTCAATCGGGTAACTTCAGATGAACTGCAACTGATCATTGCCACAGAACGGGAATCTATTGGATTGGAAGCAGAAGAACGGGAACTCTTAAATAATGTTTTTGAGTTTAGTGAGGTTTTGGTTAAAGAAGTAATGGTGCCTCGAACCAAAATTACTTCCATTCCTCGTGAAGCAACCTTTGGCAATATCCTTGAAGAAGTCGTTGCCAGTGGCCATACTCGTTATCCCGTTACAGGTGATTCCTTAGATGACATTGTGGGCATGATTGATTTCAAAGAATTAGCCGTGCCCCTTGCTCACAATCGGCTTACCCCCGATACTGCCATTCGTCATTGGATTAAACCCGTTCGTTTTGTTCCTGAATTTACCCCCTTAGGGGAACTACTGGGAACCATGCGTCGTTCTCGTTTAGAAATGGTGATGGTGGTGGATGAATTTGGGGGAACAGCCGGGTTAGTTACCTTAAAAGATTTAATTGATGAAATTATTGGTAATGACAGTGAAATCATTGCACCTCTGGCTGGAGAGGAAGAAGTCACCCTACAAATGATTGATGAACAAACCTTTCTGGTTCATGCCCAAATGAACTTAGAAGAGGTTAACGAACTTTTAGATCTAGACTTACCGATTACGGATGAATATCAAACCATTGGTGGCTTTTTGTTATACCAATTTCAGAAAATTCCCAGCCAAGGGGAAACTCTTTCTTATGATAATTTAGATTTAACTGTTGCCTCTGCTGATGGTCCCCGTCTTTCTCAAATCCGCATCTATCGTCATGATCCTTCACCACCAGTGGAAACGGAACAGAGTGAACAACAAGAGGAGGAAACTGACGAAACTCAGGAAAATGAAGAAACATTAAGTTAGAAGAAAGCTTTAATCGGGGATTTCCCAAAATTGACCTAGAAACCCAATTTTTTTGGTCTCATAACTGGGGAGACTCTCCATGACTGAGACTTCGGTTTCATACACACTAAAGAAAAGATAGTTATCCCGTTGGGTTGATAAATTCACTAATTGTTTGATGGACGGTTTTCCTTGAGCCACTAAGTCATGACATTCCTGTTGTAACCAATTGCCAAAGTAGTTTTGGGTTTGGGAACAAACATTTTTTTGCAGATAGGAACTTGCTTGATTCGCAACATGGGAATTATAGGCATTACGAGAAGGATTCGTGATAGCCATCATTGTTCCCATTGCAACAACCCCCACAGATCCAATTAAGGTACTCAATTGCCAAGGTTGTAATTGAATGCGATTCATTCTAAGTTGCTCAACTGACATGGTTCTTTCAGGATGGTTACTTACTATCAACAGCGCTATGTGGCGAAGCGACCGCCCTATAGGCATCGCGCTAACCACTTCGGTGGTCGCAAACCATAAAATCTTATTTTAATTTTAAAACAATCTCAACAACATGGGGACAACTCAAACCTCATTAGAAACGTCACAATAGGAATATAGTGACTGCAAGGAGTAATCCATGGAAAAACGACTTTTGGGAAAATCAGATATTCAAATTACTCCCATCATTATGGGAACTTGGCAAGCTGGGAAAGCGATGTGGACTGGCATTGAGGACCAAGAAACCATTAAGGCGATTCGGGCTGCCTTTGATGCAGGAATTACTACCATTGACACTGCAGAAATTTACGGGGAAGGTCACTCGGAACGGATTATTGCCCAAGCGATTTCTGATGTCAGAGATCAAGTCCAACTTGCTAGCAAGGTATTTCCCACTCACTTAAAATATGATCAAGTGATTGCTGCTTGTGAAGGGTCTCTAAAAAACCTGAAAACCGACTATATTGATCTCTATCAAATTCACTGGCCCAGTGGCTCGTTTAATAGTGAAATTGTCCCCATTGAAGAAACAATGCAGGCTCTCAATGATCTCAAAACCCAAGGAAAAATTCGTTCCATTGGGGTTTCTAATTTTTCTCGAGCCCAATTGGTAGAAGCCCAACAATATGGACAAATTGATAGTGTGCAACCCCCTTATTCTCTATTTTGGCGACAGGCAGAACAAGAACTCCTTCCCTATTGTGCTGAACATCAGATTTCTGTTCTTGCTTATTCTTCACTGGCACAAGGGTTATTGACTGGTAAATTTCAAGCTGACCATCAATTTGATGAAGGAGATCACCGTTCCCAAAATAAGTTATTCCAAGGCGAAAATTATCAACGTGCCCTGAACGCTGTGGAACAGTTACGGGGAATTGCAGCAGAGAAAGGATGTACCTTAGCTCAATTGGCTCTAGCTTGGGTAATTGCTCAACCCCATACCCATGCCATTGCTGGTGCTCGTAATGCGGATCAAGCAGTTGCTAATGCCAAAGCTGCAGCGGTTTCCCTCTCAGAAGATGATCTTGCAAGGCTAGATGAAATTGGACGCACTGTCACCGATCACTTAGATGAGAACCCCATTTTATGGACATTTAATGTTTAAATCGATGGAGAAGTATCTGTTATTCTAGTGATTTAATTAAATAACTGGAAGTTACACAGATCAAAAAGATATGAGACAATGATTCTCCTAACGAAGATAGGATTTAAGTTAAACTTAATCGCAGATTCCAATTAAATTTCAAATGACAACTGCCACTGAGCTGACACTACAAATTTATATTGAAGGGAGTCTCGAGCAGACGCTTCATGTAGCTCAGGAGCAACTTACTGTTGGTCGCTTAGCAGAATGTGATATTTATTTGCCTTATTCAGAAATTTCCCGACGACATTGTCGATTTCGTAAACTGGAGCCAGGGAAATGGCAACTGCAAGATTTAGGGAGTACCAATGGCACTCTAGTCAATCAAACGTTAGTCAAAAAGGCAGTTATTGTTAAAGATGGTGATGTCATACAGGTGGGTAATGTCATTATTAAAGCCCAATTACAACCACCTGCCTCCTCAAAAAACGCCTCTTCCCAAGAAAAAAGCACCAAAGTTCAAACCATTCTCCGTAATGCGGAAGAACTTCGACAGCGTTGGATGGAAGGGGATCAAGGGAAAGATCCCCTCAGTACCGAACAAATTACTCAGGCGCGTCTCCATTATATTGTTGAAATTGCTAAAGGGCTCAATAGTGCGGAGTCCATTGAAGCCATTTTTTCCCAAGTGGAAACGGTCATTTTCAAAGAACTGCGTAACTTAGAACG
>JAHEOB010000052.1 GCA_018610095.1 Halothece sp. MAG | reverse complement strand
GGTGTGGTCTCTCGCAAAATTCCTAGTCTAGTGGTTGCCCTTTACTCCCAACTGGTGGGAGCAATTGTAATGAGCCTTGCTGCCATTATTGTCGTCGGAACCCCTCGTTTTTCCGAAATTGCTTGGGGCATCGGGGCAGGGATCACCTTAGGGCTAGCCTCTGTTATCTATTATCAAGCCTTATCAAAAGGCCAGTTTGGGCTAGTTGCAACTATAGCAGGTGTGTGGAGCGCGATCGCGCCATTCGTGATTGGCATTGCATTAGGGGAACGTCCATCGATTTTAGCTTTAATGGGTGTGGTTTTGGTGATTGTTGCCATTGCTTTGGTTTCGGGGGGTAAACAGTTTGCCCAGCAAGTTAAACAAATCAGGTTTACCTTTAACAACCCATCCCAACTGTTCCATCCCACCCATCCTTATGCCATGGCTTTTGTAGAAGCCACATTAGCTGGGATTGGATTTGGTTTATTTATGGTGTTTCTAGATGGTTCGAATATGCCTTTATGGCGTGCTGCTTCCGCTGTTGCTGCCTCCATGATTCCAGCAGCGATCATGATTTGGTTCATTCGTCCCACCTATCAAACTACCCCAAGAGTGGTTATTTTAATTATCGCCACGGGAATTATTCAGGCCATGGGAGTGCTAACCTTTATTTTTGCTGTTAGACGGGGATTACTTTCAATTGTTGCGGTCGCCGGTGCCCTTTCTCCAGCACCCACTGCTTTATTTGCCCGTTTTTTGTTGGGAGAAAAATTATCGAACCCGCAATTATTTGGCTTGGGGCTGGCACTAGCAGGAATCATGTTGATTACCATTGACGAATTTGTCTGAAATCAGATTCATATTAACTTTTGTAAAGATTATTACAACCTATTGCAAATTTAACCGCGCGATCGCGCCGTAGGTGCTACGATACCCTAATAAGCTGGGGGTGCCTGAGGCTGAAACAGGCTGAGATTACACCCCTAGAACCTGAGTTCGGTTAGTACCGACGTAGGGAAGCTATTACTTAAGGAATTAGAAATATGCGAACGGAATGGATTGCCCAACGGCGGGGGCAAAGTAATGTCACGCAAATGCACTATGCCCGCCAAGGTAAAATTACCGAGGAAATGGACTATGTGGCGAGTCGAGAAAATCTTTCGCCAGAGCTGATTCGCGACGAAGTTGCCCGTGGGCGGATGATTATTCCCGCCAATATTAATCATCCCAGCTTGGAACCCATGGCAATTGGGGTTGCTTCCAAGTGTAAAGTTAATGCCAATATTGGGGCTTCTCCCAACTCATCCAATATTGATGAAGAAGTGGATAAGTTGAAGCTGGCGGTTAAATATGGCGCAGATACCGTCATGGATTTATCCACTGGTGGGGGCAACCTAGATGAAATTCGCAGTGCCATTGTTAACGCTTCCACGGTTCCCATTGGCACGGTACCGGTTTATCAGGCCTTAGAAAGTGTCCATGGCAATGTCGAACATCTGACCCCTGATGATTTCCTGCATGTCATTGAAAAACACGCCCAGCAAGGGGTGGATTACATGACCATTCATGCGGGAATCCTGATGGAATATCTCCCGCTAGTCAAAGGTCGCATCACTGGCATTGTCTCTCGTGGCGGGGGAACCCTTGCCAAGTGGATGTTGCATCATCACAAGCAAAATCCCCTCTACACCCATTTTGATGAAATCATTGAAATCTTTAAGAAATACGATGTTTCCTTTAGTTTAGGGGATTCGCTACGGCCAGGCTGTACCCATGATGCGTCTGATGAGGCGCAATTATCAGAACTAAAAACCCTGGGCGAACTCACTCGCCGTGCTTGGGAACACGATGTTCAAGTGATGGTAGAAGGGCCCGGGCACGTGCCCATGGATCAAATTGAGTACAATGTGAAAAAACAAATGGAAGAGTGTAGTGAAGCACCCTTCTATGTGTTAGGCCCCTTAGTCACTGATTTTGCCCCTGGCTATGACCATATTACCTCTGCCATTGGTGCCGCGATGGCAGGTTGGCACGGCACTGCCATGTTGTGTTATGTAACGCCGAAAGAACACTTAGGCTTGCCCAATGCGGAAGATGTGCGGGAAGGGCTCATGGCATATAAAATTGCTGCCCATGCTGCCGATATTGCCCGTCATCGTCAAGGAGCGCGCGATCGCGATGATGAACTATCCGAAGCCCGGTATAACTTCGACTGGAATCGTCAATTTGAACTTTCCTTAGATCCCGAACGGGCTCGCGAATACCACGATGAAACCTTACCTGCTGATATTTACAAGAGTGCGGAATTCTGCTCCATGTGCGGGCCGAAATTCTGTCCCATGCAGGTAAAAATGGATTCTGACGCATTGAGTGAATTAGAAAAATACTTGGCTCAAGAACAGGAAACCGTTAACCAAGCATAATCACAAACTAGCTCGTTTCTACTCAATAGGCAGGGGAATCTCATCTCCCCTGCTTGTTTAATTGCTATCATTTGACTAAGCGTTTTTTCTGAAAATAATGCCTGTTACCTACCAACAAGGAACTGTCATTGCTTCCCGCTACGAAATACAGGAAATTTTGGGTCGCGGGGGCGTTGGTATTACCTATGCAGCACGGATGTTTTCCAGTGGGGAAAAAGTAGCCCTCAAGATTGTTTCCCTGGCAGGATTAGAAGATTGGAAATCCGTGGAATTGCTAGAACGGGAAGCCCAAGTGTTGTCTCAACTCGACCATCCTGGGATTCCTAGTTATCTCGACTACTTTACCATCGATCGCGATGACGACTATCAATTCTGCATCGTTCAAAAATTAGCCCCTGGTAAATCCCTTGCCCAGCTAGTAGAAGAAGGTTGGCGCACCAAGGAAAAGGAAATTAAGCAAATCGCCGAGCGCGTTTTGAACATTCTCATCTATCTACAGCAACGTCAACCCCCTGTTATCCATCGCGACATCAAACCTGAGAACCTGATTCGTTCTGAGGATGGAGAAATTTACCTAGTGGATTTCGGTGCAGTGCGGGAAAAATATCAAACCGAACTTACCC
>JAHEOB010000051.1 GCA_018610095.1 Halothece sp. MAG | reverse complement strand
TGGTAATAGCAACCAAAAAAAACATGTAATCCCATTTCAATATGGTTGCCATTTTGATCGACCCAACTCCCGACTTTTCCCCCAACAAATGAACGAGACTCAAAAATTTCTACATCCCATCCAGCATCTGCTAAATTAACAGCGGTGGAGAGTCCCGCTAATCCGGCACCAATGATTGCAACTCGCATTCACGCTTTTATCCCTTTTCTAGCATTTCCATTGTGCCATCCAAAATGATCAGAAATTCATCTCCGCCTAAGCGCCCCACCGTATCAGTGTCTCGCACACAATTTCGCAATCGCCAAGCAACGGTCTTTAACAATTCATCCCCTGCTTTATGCCCTAAGCTATCGTTGAGTTTTTTTAAATCCATTTAAAAGGATATTCTTCCAGCGCGATCGCACACTGATTACGCTTTTATTTCCTAACCGCTAGTCTCCTCTGATTCCTCTTTACCCGACTCTAACTGAGCTAAAAATTGATTTAAATCAGATTCAAGTTGGGGAAGAGCATTTAAGGCTTTATCAAGATTACTCTTAAGCTGTTCGTATTCAATCGTAGCACCATAGGCATGGCGAAAAAAATGACGGAATCCTTGTAAGCCATTCAACAGAGTATATGTTTCTGAACTCAGAACTGCTGGACGCACTTGTGGGATAGTTATGGTCATTCTTTGCAACAATAAACTATGCCATTGACGAGAATTACTAATATAGCAATTCTTATAGTCATGAGGTACACTTGAAGGAGAAAAGAAAAATATTAAATCTTTCCGATCGCGCGATGGTTTCTGAACATCGAATCTTCGATTCGGTGCCAGAGGTGATCGCATAACTAAAAAACCCATGAAACCCTACTCAATTGACTTTCGGAAAAAAATTATAGCGTTTAGCTTGTAATTCCAAAGGAGATTCTTCTAGCGCGATCGCGCTCTTCGATTCGCTTCCAGAGATGATCGCGCTTGCCTTAAAAAGATAGCTCTTAGGCTTCGGGTTCAATCCCTAAAGCTCTCAATTGTGGGGCTAAACGTTCAGCCCGTTGAGATTCTTGTTTGGCTCGTTGAGCTTCCTGTTCAGCAGGAGTGGGAATCCAGTTATTATTTTGGTCATACCAGCGTAGCCATAGTCGATCAATTCCTTGATATTCCCCTTCCCATAATCCTAATCCCAGTTCTGCTTGTTCTAACCAGACTCCTTGCTCTTCTATGGACACAGGCTGATAACGACTTCCTTTTAGCTCAAAAGCACGGAATTCATTGTTGTAGCGATTAAACACAAAATAATAGGGAATCCTCAGAATCTGCTCGTAAACTGTCCATTTATTGGGCGGTTGACTAGCTTCTCTTAAGTTTTGCCCTAAGTCTTCTCTTTCGGTTCCAGGCAAGAGTAATTCTACTACGAAAAAGGGATTCACTCCTTCTTGCCAGGTAACGTTACTTAACCTCAAGTCTTGTTCTTCATAAAGTCAGGAAACGCCTAACACCGCAAACCAGTCGGGGCGTTTGTACCATTGGGTATGATGCACGTCATAGTATAAATTCAAGTCACTTGCTCTGAAAATTTGACAAACCGAATAATTCAATGATATTTTTTTCAAAATTAAATATTAAAGGAATCAACAGTATGGTGTGACTAGGAGTAATTTTTATTATGGTTACCAATCAATTGAGTAATTTTCGAGTGGGATCAAAATTAATGGGAACTTTGCTAGTATTCCTCTTTTCAGGGGAAGTCGCACTAGCTCAAGCCCAAAAATCTCCATCTTCAATTGCAAATTCAATCGCTAATTTGAAGGAACTGCCTCAATTAGAACTATTTACTGGAGAGGCGTTAGCCACAGAAGAACTTGAACAAACGATTACTGCTTTAGAACTAATTGAAACGCTTGGTATTGGTTCTTCACAAGAAAAGCAGCTTCAGGAAACGAAACAACAGATACAAAACTTAATCAATAAACAATCGGATTCTTATGAGCTTTCGGAACAGTTAAGGAAACAAATTAGGAACATTTTTGCTAACTTAACGAAACCAGAATCCATTGCAATTAATAAAATACTACACATTCAAGGTACACAAGCATCTCTCAACTTTACCTAGGAAGAAAGGACAAATTTGCGCCAAGTCTTAGAAAATATTCCTGAATCTCATCGAGCTCAGTTGAACACTGAAAACTTAGAAGTGGTTCTGGATTTACTGGAACAACTTCCTGATAATGAAACGGTCTCTCTATCTTCCCAAAAAACTGAAACTTGGAAAAACGCGATCGCGTCAACATTTTCAAATCCAAACCAAGCAGCCGTAGAATCATCCAACGCAACTTCGGAATCTGAGTTAAGTACGCCCACTCGCAATCGTGAGGTCTCATTATTATCTTCTTCTGATATTAGTGGCAGCCAGTTAGCTAATAAAGAGACAAAAATGGCACAGTTGCCAAGTTCTGAAGATGAAGCTGAGCCAAATCGTGACCAATCACAGGAACGTCTCCGAATCCCTGATCCGGAAACAGAAAGAGTCGGTATCATAGCAGATGATTTACCCAGCCCTGCGATTGGAATTAATGTTCCAACTGGCTTTGGTGCAGAGTGGGGTGATGTTTTTGGGGGAATTACCTACCAAGGATCAACCCGTGCTGTTCCTCCTGCAACGGAAGCTCAAGATGATGATGGTGCTTTTGCTATTGGAACTGGCTTCGGTGATGCTAGTGAAGCAGTGGGTTTAGAAGTCGTTTATACCTCTTTCTCAACATTCCGTAGTGGTCCTTTTAGTACCGGGGGATTCAGCGTTAAACTTCATCGAAAATTAACAAATACGTCTTCCATTGCTCTCGGGGTTGAAAATCTTGTGAAATATGGTGGAGGTGATACGGATACCAGTGTATATGGCTCTTACACTAATATTTTCCGTTTAAAGGATAATCCCAGTAAGCCGTTTAGTGAGCTTGCGGTTACAGCAGGTTTAGGAGGTGGACGCTTCCGTCAGTTTGAAGATGTTTTAGAAGATAATGATACTGTCAATGTGTTTGGCTCTCTAGGACTACGCATTGCAGAACCCATTTCGCTGGTTACGGCTTATACTGGTCAAACCTTGACCATTGGAACTTCAATTGCACCTTTTGAAGATACGCCGATTGTCATTACGCCAGCAGTCACTGATTTAACCGGTGATAGCATTAATAACAATGCGCGCTTTGTGATTACTGTTGGTATTGGTGACCGCTTATTTAATAATCAAGGAGGGAGATTTTAATGAAGATGCAACGTTTTTCGGTTCCCATTACTGTTAGTTTACTGTTAGGAGGATTCTTTTTTCTGAATCCAGTTCAACAAACTGCTCAAGCTCAGCAAGGACGAGCAGAAGGTGTTCCACCAGCCTTTAGTGACTTTGGTGGTGGAACCTTTGATGGTGCAACTTTTGCTCCAGGAAGAACGACGCCTACAAGGGTGGAAACAATAGTACCCGCAATTCCTTTTGATAGGACAAATGAATATGTTGCTATTGTGATTAATAATCTTGATGAGTTGCCAAGACGCAATCTTTTCGATTTGTTGGAGGAAAATCTTGAGATTCCTGGGAATATTGAAAATGAGGAAAGAGAATTCCAAACCAATTTAGCTATTGTTTTAATTAATCCCACTGATGAAGCTAGCAATTTCGTCATTTCTCGTTTGACTGATGCTGGTATTGCTGAAAATAATGCGACTCAATTAGTCCAAGAACTAGAAGGGATGTTTCAAGACATACAAGAGCTTAACAATGAACAAATTAGAAAAGTGCAACAGGAGGGTCCTGAAGCGTTGGAGGTTGACTATCGAGACAATCTTGAACTTAGAGCGAGGCAAGCTAGAGAGCTTATAAGAGCTGTTGACAGTTTTAATCAACTAATTGAAAACTTAGATAGCGAAGTTTTAAATCAGCCTCCCAATTCACTTTTAACCATTCGCTCTGTGTTGTTTGAGGCTTCGGAAGCAACAAAATTAATTGAAGAACAAGAAAATGAGTTTCAAAATAATGAAGATCAGGATACAAGTCCCATTAATAATTAGAAATTAAGATAAATCCCCATGCATTTGTAAGCACTAATTACTAGCTTGACAACGCGATCGCGTTGGGAATCCCATCTTCAGCATGGGGATTTCTTGCTACTCCTTAAAAAGGTAACGCTAGAGATCAATTCCCTCATAAATTGCCGTTAGCGAGAGTTCAATTCCTACAGATTCGAGCTGCACTATCTCACTGGAATCTTCTAAGATATTTAAATGCCAATCCTTATTGGTACTCCGCCGATAGATCATGACTGCAGTTGTCTCTTGATCAACTAAGACATATTCCTGTAACGTTTCTAAGGTGCGGTAGAAGTTAAATTTTCGTCCCTGATCATAATCGCGGGTGGAATCAGATAAAACCTCAAAAATCACCACTGGATTCGTGACGGTGGTTTGGTTATCTCCATAATAGACTGGTTCATCACCAAGAATCATGATGTCAGGGTAGGCAAACACCTTTGGAGATGGAATCCATAATCTAACATTTTCCATATAAACAGGCTTGGTTTGCGTGTTTAAGGCTAATCGGAGGGCAACATAAATATTCCCAGTAATCAAATTATGTGTTGTTGTTGCCCCTGCCATAGGTATAATTTCTCCATTGATAAATTCATGACGAGTTTCTGCTTCTGCCTCAAATTCGAGGTATTCGCTAGGGGTATAATTTTGTTGCGTTAACTGTGTAACCATCCTGTCTCTCCCAAGGTTGCTACTGACTCAACCACGCGATCGCGCTGCGAATCCAATCTTCGGCATGGGGATTTTTTGCTAGTAAGGAATCCTGACTGATAACCGATAAGGCTTGTTCAATTTCTTGATTAGAATAGCCCAACGCCAGTAACGTCATCTCCACTTCTTCTCGGATTTCTGGGTTCGGGGCAACGCCATCATGTGTTTTTTCCACTAAGCCTGCTTCTGTGCGCCATTGGGCAAGTTTGCTTTTTAATTCTAAGGCAATACGTTCTGCGGTTTTTTTCCCTACGCCTGGGGTTTTGGCTAATAATTGCACATTTTCAGTAACAATCGCTTCCACTAACTCTTGTAAACCTAGGGTATCAATCAGCGCGATCGCCAGTTGCATTCCCACTCCATTCACTGCAACCAGTTTCCGAAATAAATCCCGTTCTGCGGCGGTTCCAAAGCCATATAATACCACGGCATCTTCTCGAATTTGTTGATGGGTAAACACTTGGGTAGTTTCTGAGGCATTTTCTTCTAATTCTCGCCCAAAACGAGCAGGAATTTGCAGTTCATAACCTACCTGATTGACGTCTAAAATTAACGTGACGCGATTTCCTGTGTCTCTGACAATGTTAATAACAGTCCCTTGGAGATAACTAATCATAAATGGGGATTATAATGTTGGGTAATTATCGAAAAAATGATTGATTCTTATTCCTCCTGTTCCGATTTGCCTCGTACCCCTTCTACAATTTGAGACAACTCTGATTTTTCATCAGAAGAAATGCGAGTTGGGGCACCACTAATAATCTGTTCATAGTTACGAAACGAGGCTTTAATTTCAGGACCATTTTCGGCAATGTTATACTCACGAATTCCTTTATCATGCCAAGAACCACGCATTTTAAATACATTAATTGCCCGTGACATTTCCCCACGAATTTCCACATATTGCAGCATAATAATGGTATCGGTAATGGTAGAAATATGGGAATCGGTAATGGTATGTGATCCCATAAATTGATCGGTTGTGTTGGTAAAAAAGCCGGTAATTTCTTCTTGTTTCGCGTAACTGGTAACGCCAATGACAAATTGTCGAAACGCATTTTCCGTAACGCCTCGAGCTAATGCGGAAAGCGAATCAATGGCAATGCGAGAAGGTTTAAACGCTTCAATTTCTGCTTTAATGGATTGTAAATGATCTTCTAAGCCAGTGGATTCGGGATATCTACATAATAATTTTAATAATCCTTTTTGTTCTAAGTCTTCAAAATCAATCCCCCAAGAATAGGCGTTGCGAGATAGCTGGGCGCGGGATTCTTCGTAAGCAAATAAAATGACGCGTTCTCCTTGTAAACAACCTTCTTCTAAAAACTTACTGACTAACAAGGTTTTCCCCGTTCCCGTTGCCCCAGTAGCAAGAATAATGGAATCTTTGAAAAAGCCGCCGCCACACATTTCATCAAGGGTTTGAATGCCAGAGGAAATCCGTTCATTGGAAGACCGTTGGGTTAAACGCATGGCACCCAAGGGGAAGATATTAATGCCATTATTCTGAATGGTAAAAGGATACTCCCCTTTCATGTGAGTTGTTCCCCGTAATTTTAAGATTTCAATGGTGCGACGACGTCGTTCTCCTTCTAATACATTGCGGACAATCACCACATTGTCAGAGACAAATTCTTCGACTCCAAATCGCGCTACAGGACCATATTCTTCTACCCGTTCTGTGGTCATAATAGAAGTAACTTGCAATTGTTTTAACCGGGCTGCCAAACGGAAAATTTCTCGGCGGATGACGCCAGCCTCTTCGTATTGTTGAAAAATGGCTGTTACCGAATCAACGGAAACCCGTTTTGCTTTATATTTGCGAACGGCATATTGGATGCGTTCAATTAAGGCAGAGAGATCAAAATTTCCCACCACTTCTTGACCTTCTGGATCAGGGGACGCATCTAAAATAAAGAGTTTGCCTTGTTCAATTAATGCTTGTAAATCCCAACCAAAACTGTAGGCATTAATAATAATATCAGAGGGGGATTCTTCAAACGTCACAAAAATGCCGGGTTCATCAAACTCAATAATGCCATTGTAGAGAAATTGAATTGCAAATAAGGTTTTGCCAGTCCCTGATGTGCCACTAACCAGCGTCGTACGACCAGCAGGAATGCCACCATGACTGATTTCGTCAAAGCCGTCAATCATGGTTCTAATTTTTTGAACTGATTGGGGCGAGGTTGCTTGTTTTTGATTGTTTTCAGAAGCCATTAGATAAGTCGTCAATTCTTCCAAGGTTTAAGAGATTATTCAGGAAATTCTTCTTCCTGAGCATTACTAATTTCTTCATATAATAAATCTAAACCAATTAAGACTTTTTCTCGATCCGAAAGATCGCCAATAATTTTTCTAACAGGAGGAGGTAAGACTTTAGCTAACGTCGGCGTTGCCAAAATTTTATCTTCTTCTGCTAATTGCGGATTTTTTAAAACATCAATGACTTTGAGTGCATAGACGCCTTGAAAATCTTTTTCTAAGATATTTTTTAAAGTATTTAAGGCGCGAACTGATTCTGGTGTATTACCAGCAACATAAAGTTTAAGCACATAGGTTTTTTCAGCAGAGCTATTCATGATTAATTTAGCAGTTAAGGAATGAAATGTTTACTAGAAAAGGTAACTCATTGCAGCGAGGGGATGGGAATAGAACGACGGTACATTTCACATAAGTGAGCGACCACATCAATTAAAGTGAGACGATAATCTAACAAAATTTCATCACTGCGACCTTTAAATTTTAATTGTTGAGAAAACTGTTCCATTAAATTCATGTGAATTTCCATAATTTGAGAAACGGAAAAATCAGCAAAAAACGCTTGCGTGACAAATTCATCAATCTTAGCGTTGACTTGAGTGGAATTTTTAAAAAATTCTAAAAGAATCATTCGGTATTGTTAAGTTAACGCTTCTAGTAAGCATTGTTGTTCCGAATTAGATAAATTACGCAAAAAATCTTTGGGGTCGCGTTTATCTTAACCTGCAAGAAGACTTCCGTTATACCGTCAAGTTAACGGGTTGATGCATCGCGGTCAACCATGCTAAAGTAAAGCCATTAATTGAAAGAAGTGCGATTCACCTCTCTAAAAAGGTTAGCATCTTAACGGATGTACCAGTAAAAAAACAAAAATTAAATAGAGCTGTAGGGTGGGGCGCACCCAAACAGGATAAAACTACGCTTGTGGAGATTTGACCCACTGGGGCTGAAAAAGCACGTCTTTGGAGGTTTTAAGGTTAATTGTCTGTCGAATTTAGTTCGGTAGTTAGAAGCAAGAATCCGCCGTTATAGCTTCAGCTTAGCGGGAGAGCGTCAAGGAACAGTTAAGGGAACAGGAAAGCCTCTCCCAAGTGCCTGTGGTTTGTGTTGATTCCGATACCGCGAGATTAGCCCATCAGGTGGGACAATTATCGGTTTATCCCTGCTTTAATCTTGATCCCACCCATTCTCCACAGACCCTATGGTCGGTTTTACACTTTGCTGCAGGGATGAATGCTGCCCCAAGAAACCATGTTCCCTATATTGCAGTAGCTGATGGCAAACAATTAAGCAATCAACTCTACCAGGGACAACAATGGCAATGGGCAAATGCCTTAGTACAATATTTAGCAACAGCGGGCTATCGCAGTTATGTGATAAGCTCGTGGCGTGAAATTTCTGGTTCAAAATATAGCTAGGGAAATTTTACCCAGTCATTCCCCTTCTATGAAAGAACTGATGAGTATTTTTGAAAAGCATTTGGGAAGTGTTTCCCTTTCCAATCACTGTTAATCACAATTATCTAAGCACTTCGAGACGAACAGGGGCAGTGCCACGCCTACGTACGCCAATGGCTTCTGCTGCTACTCGTGAGAGATCAATTATTCGTCCTGCTGCATAAGGACCACGATCATTAATTCGCACCACCACTGACTCGCCATTATTAAGGTTGGTAACTCTCACGCGGGTTCCAAACGGTAAACTGCGATGGGCGGCAGTAAAAGCTGAAGGATCAAAAATTTCGCCATTAGCTGTTTGCTGACCTCGAAAGCGAGGACCATACCAAGATGCCCTGCCTCGGCGGCGGGCAATGACTTCTTCATTAGATTGGGCAATAACAGATTGATGATTTTGATCATTTCCTTGAGAAGTCCTACCAGTCGTAACTTCGGCGTTAACGGCACTATTTCCTAAACCGATGGCACTTGTTACGAATGCAACCGTCATTAATTGCTTAAACGGATATTTCATAAATTAGTTTTACTCCTTAACTCACAAATTGCTCTCTATGAACAAGTATATAGTTCTTAATTGATGAATCATCAAGATTAATCCCTTATGATAGTTGCTCATAACCAATTTTCCTGATTATGTATTATCAATGACGCAATATGAAGGCTTAGTTTGAGAAAATCAAGACTTGCTCGAGGATCGAGTGACATTTCTTTTAACATGTCCTTAATAAAATTTTAACAAAGTACAACTTCCTTCAAATTAATTGACAGTAATTATAGGAGATCAAGATCAGCTATGGATTATCAACAAGCAGGTGTCAATATCGAAGCAGGACGCTCATTTGTCCAGCAAATTCGTGCATTGGTAGAGAAAACCCATCGCCCAGAAGTGTTAGGGGGATTAGGAGGCTTTGGGGGCTATTTTCAGTTACCCACCGGCTATCAAGAACCAGTTTTAGTCTCAGGAACCGATGGTGTGGGAACCAAACTCAAAATTGCTCAAACGCTTAATCACCACAAATCAGTGGGCTTAGACTTAGTTGCCATGTGTGTAAATGATATTTTAACCGCTGGTGCAGAACCGCTCTTTTTCCTTGATTACATTGCCACATCAAAACTGGAACCGGAACAATTAACTGCCGTAGTAGAAGGCATCAGTGCTGCTTGTGAGGCGAGTGGCTGTGCCCTGTTAGGAGGAGAAACTGCAGAAATGCCTGGATTTTATCAGGTTGGTGAATATGATTTAGCAGGGTTTAGTGTGGGAATTGTTGAGAAAAGTCAGTTACTAGAGGGGTCTAAGGTTGAATTAGGCGATCGCGCGATCGGATTAGCCAGTAACGGCTTACACAGTAACGGTTTTAGTCTAGTTCGTAAAATTGTTGCCGATAACGACATTAATTGGTCAGCTCAGTTTCCCGAATTTGGGGAACTCTCCTTAGGAGAAATCGTGCTTTCCCCCACTCAAATTTATGTCCAACCGGTATTACAAGCCCTCCGTGCTGGCTATGACATTCACGGTATGGCTAATATTACAGGGGGTGGATTGCCTGAAAATCTCCCTCGTTGCCTAGGCAAGGAACAGTCAATCCAATTAAATCCTACTAATTGGTCAACTCCCCCCATTTTTAACTGGTTGGCAAAACAAGGCAATCTAAGCCAACAAACCCTTTATGAAACGTTTAACATGGGCATTGGCTTTGTTTTAATGGTGCCAGCTTCGGTTAGTGAAGCATTAATCCAGTGGTTCCATCATCAAGGCATTTCCGCCTATGACATAGGGGAAGTCGTCACTGGTAAGGGAACCGTCATGGGTTTAAAATATTAGCAGATTAACAAAGGCGGCACCCAGATTCGAACTGGGGAATAAAGGCTTTGCAGGCCCCTGCCTTACCGCTTGGCTATGCCGCCACGAAAGTCTGCTTTAATTATATCAGAGCTTTACGGAAATGAGTCAACCGTTTTCCCATAATCACTCAACTAGCAACAACGCCTATCAACGAGTTCGGCGCCTTAGTCAGTTTATGGATAATGCGATTCCCATTCCTGGAACATCTTATCGGATTGGCATTGACCCCTTATTAGGATTTTTCCCTGGGATGGGTGATTATTTAACGGCATTTGTCTCAGGCTATATTGTTTTGGAAGCAGGGCGTTTAGGTGTTTCTCGGTTTACCTTACTCCGAATGATTCTCAACGTTATTATTGATACCATTGTGGGATTAATTCCAGGGATCGGTGATTTATTTGATGTGGTTTGGAAAGCCAATGCTAAAAATACTGAACTTTTAGAAAAGCAGTTAGCTGCACCCGAAACTCGTGAAAAAGCAGACTGGTTATTTTTAGTGATGTTGTTAGTAATAATGGCATCCCTTTTAATAGGATTGACGCTGTTAAGTGGTTGGATTATTGTTTCGCTAATACAGGCTAGCCCTTTTCTTTAATGGCAAACACAAGGGGCTAAGTAAGGTGATGGTGAATCAATTCCGAGTACCATTAATTTTGAAATCAACCCATTGTTTTCCTTTGCGTATGGCTTCGGTACGACTATTTGCTGCTGGGGTTGCCATTGCCCAACCATAATTATGTCCCACCCAAGTTGAATAAGTAATACTGTCATCCTCCTTATCATCAATATTAATTTCAATTACAAATCCCCGATAGGGAAACGACAGAATCTTTTTGGGATAATCGGGATCAATAATAATTGTCATTTTAAATGAGAGTCAATGAAGAAAAGTTTTGTAGGGTGTATCAGGAAAACACCCTACTATTCTCATAAATTTAAATCAAAGTTCGTTTAACTTATTTTGCTTTCGCAAAATTTTCAGCAGCAAAGTCCCAATTAACGACTTGATCGAGGAAAGCATCAACATAGGTTCCACGTTGATTTTGGTAATCTAGATAGTAAGCATGCTCCCAAACATCAATAGTTAGTAGGGGCGTTTGTCCTGCTGTTAAAGGATTATCTGCATTCAGCGTTTTAGTGACTTTTAAAGTATTTCCATCTAAAACAAGCCAAGCCCAACCACTACCAAATTGAGCAAGGGCTGTATTTTTAAATTGTTCTCGGAATTGGTCAAAACTACCGAAATCAGCTTCAATTTTTTGGGCAAGTTCTCCTGTGGGCGTTCCGCCACCATTGGGTTTCATAGAATTCCAATAGAAGGTATGATTCCATGCTTGCGCCCCAGGATTAAAAATACTGGTTTTACTCTCGTCACCAGCAACGGCTTTAATGACATCTTCAATGGGTTTGCTATCAAACTCCGTACCTTCCACCGCAGCATTATATTTTTTGACATAAGCGGCATGGTGTTTGTCATGGTGAAATTCTAGAGTGGTTTTAGAAATAGCAGGTTCTAAAGCAGTGTAATCGTAGGGTAGTGGCGGTAATTCGTATCCCATAAAGTTCTCCTCGTTAAGAATGCTCGATCTTCTTGAGCCGATGATAGATCATAAATTTTCTTAACATAATCCCTAACCCCCCGAGGGGGATCAAGAAATTCACTTAGAAAGTTTGAGAAATAAATCCCCGATCATTCTCCAGAGGGTTGCCGAGCAATCTTAAAATGATTGTTGATGTTGCTGATAAAGCATTATCTATGCAAATTGATGTTTCGGTGGTGATTTCTGGGTATGCTCAAGGCAATTTTTTGATGGCGGATGAAACTGGGGGATTAGGTTGGTATGCCAGTTATTCTCATGCCCTGATTCCCTTAGATCATCACTTTCGTTACCCCAAATCGTTACAACGTATCCTGAATCAAAATTGGTTTGAGGTTGCAATTAATCGAGACTTTGAAGCCGTGTGTGAGGGATGTGCTGACCGCGAAATGACATGGATTTCTCCGGAACTAAAAGCAGTGTATTGGCAATTGCATCAAGCGGGTTGGGCTCATAGTTTTGAAACTTGGCAAGGGGATCAATTAGCAGGGGGTGTTCTAGGTATTGCAATTGGTGGCGCATTTATCGGAGAGTCAATGTTTTATCACATTTCTGAAGGCTCGAAAGTTGCTTTGGTGAAATTAGTGGAGCATTTACGAAAACGGGGATTTGTTTTGTTTGATGCGCAACTACAAAATTCCCACTTAGCTCGTTTTGGTGCCTATGAAGTTCCTCGTAAAGAATATAAAAAACTGTTACACCAAGCGATTCAAAAACCGTGTTATTTTGATTAAATTCCCAACCATAGCGCGATCGCGCTTGCTAAAACGGCTCCAATTAAAGTATTAATAACATTCACGACTTCATTGGTTAAAAAAGCAAATTTTTCTTGCAACGTTGCGCCAATGAAACTTTCTAAATTAGTTGCGATTAATGCTGCAATAACGGCATAGATGATGCCCATTACAGAAATTAATCCCACGCCCCAACCCACCATTGCCATGACGGCAGAGGCAACCACCCCTGCCAAGGTTCCTTCTAAACTAACAGCGCCTTCGGTACCGGGGGGAACCGGTTGGAAATTACTAATTAGAAAGGTACGCTTGCCGTAAGCCTTCCCCACTTCACTGGCAGTGGTATCCGATAACTTGGTACTAAAACTGGCAACATAAGCTAATAGTAAAATCGAAGTGGGTATAACTGCATTCTCTAGCCCTTGGTTAATAGCCACACCTAGGGCACAAATTGTCGCCACAAACGCCGATCCCCAAACATTTTCCGGTCCCCGTGCCCCAGAACGGTTTTCTGCAATTCCCGCTGCTTCTTTTTGCGCTAAACCGATGCGAGTAATTGCTGAACCTAGCAAAAAGTAAACGCCGACAATGGTGTAGCCTTGCCAACCTAAAATCCCCCAAATGAGAACGCCCAATAGCCAGGCATTGACAATTCCTGCAGGGGTGAGTAATTTTTTAGGCGCGATCGCGACAAGGGATAATAAAATCGTGTTCAGAGCTGCTGCCACTAACCAAGGCATTAAACTTGGAGCTAAATTAGTCATGGCTTATCTTTTTGACGGTGTCTCTTGCATCCTACCTTGATAAGGGAAAACATTGAGGGTGATCAAGTATTTTTTGGATAAGAAATTGCATTTTAAATTCCTGTAAGTTATAGAAAGATTGATTCATGGTTATTCCTGAGAAGTTTTTAAGGGTCTATTCACTTAGATGTCAAACTGAATCCTGATTGCTATAACATCCTCAGTTATTAATTATCCCAATTAAATTGATATTGAAATCTATTGATAGTAATCCTTAGGTTTGGCTATCAAGCAGTTATTTTTTTTAAGTTATCATGGGGCTCATCAGAAAATTTTTCGTTAAGTCAGGAAACTTTCTAATTTCTTTTCTCGTCTATTGTTTCTAGCCAAGTTTTCATTCCGTACAGTCACCTCTGTTACCGTTAATTTGAAATAATGTTATTGTTAATGTATCGATTACTAAAAACCCTTCTACTCACAATGACACTATTAGCAATTGGAAATGGCATCGACATTGTCATAAATAAACGATGGTTTGGACATCGGTTTAACTTAATTCCAATTGCCAATGCTCAAGAAAATGCTCAAGCGTATGATCAAGAAAAAATAGAAAGTTATGCCAAAGCTATCTTAGAAATTGAACCCTTACGGCAAGAAACTTACCAAGAAATTCAGGAAATTTTAGATACCGAAACCGTTCCTGATATTAGTTGCGATCGCGAAGAGAGCTTTCAAGACTTACCTTCAAAAGCGCGATCGCGCATCGTTGATTATTGTAACCAATCTAGAGAAATTGTAGAAAATCACGGGCTTAGTGTGTCGGAATTTAATGAGCTTACTCAACAATTGCAAGAAGATTCTAAGCTGAAACAGCAGGTAGAAGAACAACTGTTAAAGCAACAATCAGACTAAGGTTAACTCTCCCGTCACTTCCAGTCGCTTGTGTTCAGCAACAACCATAAACTTTTCCGCAAGGTTATCAGCAATACTAGGGGTAATCCATCCCATACGCATTAATAAATGAATTGCAGTGGCATATTTCGCCCGTTTAGCTCCATCTAACACTTTAATTGCCAATCCCATCCCTTCCCCGACATAACCAATACATTGCACCCCTTCTGCCCCTGATTTACTCACAACTTCACCATTGGTTGCTGTCATCAATTCCGTATCAAACGCCCCTTCCCCTGCAATCATTTCTGGATGATGGGTCATGGCACGGTTAACCCGTTCTAGCGATAGAGTTTTTCCAGCAGATAACAGGGCATATAAAGTTGCCATTTGGGATAGTTGCATGAAATAGGTGGGGACACCACAATCATCTTGTACCCCAATAAATTCCGCCCCTGGCATTTGCAGCAATTCCCCCACTGTTTTCAGAATATAGGCTTGAATGGAACTATTGTGGCGAAGATAGTGATTCAACGGCCAACCTTGTTGTTGACAAACCGTCAGCATTCCCGCGTGTTTTCCCGAACAATTGTGTTGTAGCGGCGTATTTTTCCCAACAGGAACCGGACATTGTAAAGCCGTGGGTTCTATATCAGCTCGCCAAAGAATTTTAAACACTTGACGAGCGTGTTCCACTGTTCCTTGATGGGAACTACACATAATAGCCAAATCAGTCTCATTCAGTTGAAAATGATCTAAAGCCCCTGTTGTAACGGTAGATAGGGCTTGAAACGGTTTTAAAGCAGAGCGAATAAAAGAAGCGGTTTCACAGTGACCCGCAAACGATAAGAGACGCCCCCGCTCATCACACACTAGGGCATGAACTTGATGGCGAGATTCCACAATTCCTTCTCGTAGAAGATGAACTTCTAGTTCTGGGGTTTGTGTGCGTTTTTTGGTCATAAATTAAAGTCTTTAAGGGTTGATGAATAGAAGCCAAGCGAGGACATCGATCGCGCCTAGCATTATCAGCATCATACAAGTCATCCGTAAACGCTGAAAAATCGGTGACAATTGATAAGATACCACTAGGCGATCACGAGTTAATACCGCTTGAGGTTTTTCCCAAGTTTGTCCATCGTACCAGCCTGACTCTTCATAAGGAATAGTCGCTTTTTGGAGACGGGTGCGAATATAAGACCATCCCAAATAAAGTCGAAATACCACCAATACTACCAATAAACCAGCGCCTAAAGACCCACAAATGGCAAACTTAATCGGTTCAGTTTTGATGGGAAAACTGGCTGCTGTTAGTGGTCCCGCCAGTAACCATCCCCATCCCCAACTCCAAAGCAATTTCCGTATATATTGCCCACGGGTTAACGTTACCCAACGAAATAGCCACGCCTCTTTCAATTGTTCATACTCATTTAGAGGCTGTTGTTCCCGAGGAACTGGACATTCAGATGTGGGTAAATCGTTCATAGAAACAATTTAACCGGCACTAGTTTGCTGAAGCGTTTGAAAATCAAATCGTTTGGCATGTCCCCAAAAGGATTCGATATCATAAAATTCTCGCTGCTCAGGTAACATAATATGGGTGATGACATCCCCATAATCTAATAAAATCCAGTTGCGTTCTTTTTCTCCTTCAATCCGCACTGGTTCATAATTAAGCGTTTCCTCTACCTGATCTCGGATAGCATCAGAAATCGCTTTCAGTTGGGTGCGAGAATCCCCTGTCATGATAATAAAGTAATCCGCGAGATAACACACATCCGTAACTTCTAACAGAACAATCTCTCTTGCTTTGCGACTATCGGCAGATTCTGAAATCGTCCAAGCGAGATGTTGTGCCTCGGTGAGAGAAGTTCCATTGCTCAAAAAGGGATTAGAATGAAATTGATCCGATTGAGTCATGAAATACGATTCAGTTAGGAATAAATTAAGTTAAAAGCTATATCATCAATACTAAACTACCCCTAAGATAGCGCGAATGATTGCTGAAGAAAAATTAATTGTTCAGAGGATTTAACATTTACTCATTGCCCAATTACGTGCCGCAACCGTCCGTGGATGGATGGGATGCCCTTTCCTCATTAGTTTTTCAATGGAGAGGTCACACACTTGATAAACGCTGCGATAGAGATTCTCCCAAGCCACCTCTCGCATGGCATTGAGGTCATCACTATCACCGCGATTGGGTTCCAGTTTATCCGCCACAAAGACAATACAACTCAGTTTCGACATTTCCCGATCGCCGAGGGTATGCTGCGCGATCGCGCTTAAAATTTCTTCATCTTCTATCTGAAATTCTTCTTTTGCCACAATGGCACTGACCTCAGCATGTAATAAATGAGGACGGACGGCACAAATTTCATCAATTTCAATCCCCCGCTGTTGTGCCATTGCTAATAACTGATCGGCAGGGAAATATTTCGCTAAATCATGAGTTAATCCTGCTGTTTGCGCTTTTTCTGCATCGGCACCATGGATTTGTGCTAACTGCTTCGACATTTGTTCCACCCCTAATATATGTTGCAACCGCGAAGGTGGAACATTATTTTCCAACCAGTGGATTATCGCGTCTCGATCAACAATCATCTATTTGCTATTAATGGTTTCCCACCCGTTTTGTCTATAGTAATGTACAAACGCTATAGTAACTTAGAAGCTTCACTGATACGGGATTTTTAGGTATTTGACGGGTCAAGATTTAACCCTCATTGTCTTCTGCTTCCCAATCAGGACAATTTTCATCATACCAACCGTAGGGATGCATGGCACACACCAATAAATGACCGCCATAAACTTGACCATGATAATGGCGACAACCGCGACAAGCAGGATGAGTGGTTTCATCAGGATAAACGGTTGGAGTGATTCCAAAATCAGCTTCTAAATCCTGTTGAGGGATTCCATCCTCTTCCAACCAAGGCTCAAACAATTCTTCCCAGACAATCTCTAACTCTTGTGTCAGGGTCGTTTCTAATTGTTCAAGCACTTCCTCAAGGGATTCAGGAAAATCGTTACTAAATTGTTCTACTTCCTCACAAAAGTCTTCCACGTCTTGAGTGACAGCTTCACAAAATTCAAAAAACTCTTTTGACCATTGTTCGATCAT
>JAHEOB010000050.1 GCA_018610095.1 Halothece sp. MAG | reverse complement strand
GATAACCATATCAGCGAAAATGATGCAAGCTAGGGAAAATCAAATTAAAGTTAATGAGCAATTGTCGTTGCCAACGATGGGATGTGGGACGTGGGCATGGGGTAATAAGTTGCTCTGGGAATACGATGAAAGCCAAGATCAACAGTTGCAGGAAGTCTTTAATTTTTGTGTGGATAGGGGCGTGACGCTTTTTGATACAGGCGACTCTTATGGCACTGGCAAACTCAAAGGGCGCAGTGAACAATTATTAGGAGAATTTACCCGCCAGTATCAGGGACCCGAAAAAGATAATATTTGTATTGCGACTAAATTGGCAGCTTATCCTTGGCGATTAACTCGAAAATCCATGGTGAATGCTTGTCGTGCCTCGGCGGAACGCTTGGGAAAACCTGTGGATTTGGTGCAAATGCACTGGCCAACTGCTAATTATGCCCCTTGGCAAGAAAATCCCTTGCTGGATGGATTAGCGGATCTTTATGAACAAGGTGAGGTAAAAGGGGTGGGCTTATCCAATTATGGTCCCAAACGTCTTAGACAAATCTATCAAAAATTTGCCGATCGAGGCGTTCCCATTGTCACTTTACAGGTACAATATTCCTTATTATCCACTTATCCAGTTGAACAATTAGGGGTTAAAGCGGTTTGTGATGAGTTGGGGATTCAATTGATTGCCTATAGTCCACTAACCTTGGGGTTATTAACCGGTAAATATGGGAATGGTCGATATCCAAAAGGGGTTCGGGGGTTATTATTCCGTTACTTACTCCCTGGTATCCAACCAGTTTTAGATACCCAACGAGAGATTGCGAATTTTCGCGGTAAAACTTTATCCCAAGTTGCCATTAATTGGTGTCTTTGTAAAGGGGCAATTCCCATTCCTGGCGCAAAAACGATTCAACAAGCCCAAGAAAATGTCGGGGCATTGGGATGGCGACTCAGTGATGCAGAAGTTGCCGAGTTAGATCAAGCAACTAATCGTATTTCTCGGCAGATGGTGCAAAATATTTTTCAAACGCGGTGAAGGATTAGGGCGTTACGGTACGGTTTAACCAGTTGATCATTAATTCATTCACCTGTTCTGGTTTTTCATCGTGGGCGCAGTGCCCTGCTTGGGGAATGGGGTGAAATTCTACTTGGGGATGCTGTTGATAGATGGTTGATCCGCTAATGGGCGTCCAAGGATCCTGTTCTCCCCACAATACCAGTAAAGGCTGTTGGATATGGGGTAATAAGTCACTAGGTTTGGGTCCTGCAGGGGCGTTTAAGACAGAGGCAAAAACTTGGTATGCCCCTGGATCACAGGAAGGTTGATAGAGTAACGCTACTAATTCATCCGTAATGGCAGCGCGATCGCGATAAACTTGTTTTAGGGTATTACGAATCCGAGATTTGCGTCGAACTTGATTAAAAAGAAATTGACCAATTATGGGAGTAGCAACCAATTTCGTAAATGTTGCCATCACCATGTTCAGGGGAAACTGTAATTCTTCTGGGCGATGATTTAATCCTCCGGCGCAATTGATTAAAATGCCACCCCTAGTAATTTCAGGATATTGGCAAATCATCATCAAGGTGAGTAAGCCACCAATAGAGTTACCCACAAATACGGTAGGTTGTTTAATGTGATGTTGCCAGAAATCATAGAGTTGTCGTTGCCACAATGCAACGTTATAGTCTAGATTAGGCTTGTCAGATTCACCAAAGCCCAATAAGTCGAGCGCGAAAACTTGATAACCAGCATTGGCAAGCATGGGGATGTTTTTACGCCAATGCCCAATAGAGGCGCCAAAGCCATGAATTAACAGTAAGGGCTGCCCTTCTCCTTGTACGGTATAAGCAACGTTATAGCCTTCCCATTGCCAACTGGATTTGGTTAAAGTGGTTTCTGTGGTGAGTGATTGTTTCATCCCTTATTTGTAAAGCAATGTTAACGGTTTCCTTCTATCATAGCTAATATCCGCCTTGATTCGTTAACTGTCAAATAACCACAAAACGTCAGAAAAGACCGACTGATCGAGACATTAAACCAATCATAAATATGGCTATTTTTACTCTCCAATCTGTTAACAAAGACTTTGGGATTAAAGAAATTCTACGAGATGCCACCTTTAGTATTGATAACGATGATAAAGTGGGTTTAATTGGAAAAAATGGTTCTGGAAAATCAACGTTACTCAAAATTTTAGCAGGAATTGAACCCATTGATAGTGGAGAATTAAAGATTAATCCTAATGCGCGATCGGTTTACCTGCCTCAACAGCCAGAAGTGGATGAAAACAATACCGTTTTAGAACAAGTTTTGGCTAGTAGTGGGGAACAAATTGAATTACTCCAAGAATACGAAAGCCTTTCCGAAAAGCTATCAAGTGACCCCCATAATAATCAATTATTATCTCGTTTTTCCACTGTCACCCAAAAAATGGATGCCATGGGAACGTGGGATTTAGAAACTAACGCCAAAATTATTTTAGATAAATTAGGGTTACAAGAAGTTCACACGCCAGTGAAAAATTTATCAGGGGGAGAACGGAAACGGGTTGCCTTAACCGCAGCTTTGTTATCTCAACCTGATGTTTTATTAATGGATGAACCGACGAACCATCTAGATGCGGATTCCGTGGAATGGTTACAAAATTACTTGCTCACATTTCAAGGTGCTTTAGTCTTAGTTACTCACGATCGCTACTTTTTAGATCAAGTCACCAATCGCATTTTAGAAATCGATCGCGCCGATTTATATACCTACGATGGCAACTATTCTTACTATCTCAAAAAGAAAGCAGAAATTCAAGCAGCAGAAGCCAATTACGTACAAAAATATCAAACGATCATGCGCCGGGAACTGGCATGGTTAAAACAAGGCCCCAAAGCTAGGGGAACCAAACAAAAAGCACGGATTCAAGCCATTGAAGAAATGAAAAATACCGAATTTAAACAAGCAGAAGGCAACGTGGAGATTTCTACCCCCAGTCGTCGCATTGGCAAAAAAGTAATTGAAGTGGAAAATATTAGTAAATCGTATCGCGATCGCGTTTTAATTAACAACTTTACCTATGAATTTAGCCCCAATGATCGCATTGGCATTATTGGCGGAAATGGCGTGGGTAAATCAACCTTGATGGATATTGTAACAGGTCGCATTCCTCCTGATACCGGAAAAGTCGATATTGGCGCAACGGTTCACATTGGCTATTTTGACCAACATTCCGAAAACTTATTAAAGGCAAAAAATGAAAATCAACGGGTAATTGAATATCTCCAAGACATTGCAGAATATCTCAAAACGGCAGATGGGAATTATATTAGTGCCTCCCAAATGTTGGAACGATTTTTATTTCCACCCAACCAACAATATTTACCCCTTCATCAATTATCAGGGGGCGAACGACGGCGATTATTTCTCCTGAAAGTCTTAATGAATGCCCCTAATGTTTTAATTTTAGATGAACCGACCAATGATTTAGATGTGCAAACCTTGAGTGTGTTAGAAGACTATCTGCAAGAATTTAATGGTTGTGTTATCACTGTATCCCACGACCGCTATTTTTTAGATCGGACAGTCAATCAAATTTTTGCTTTTACTGGAGAGGGAGACATTAAATTATATCCGGGGAATTATTCCACGTATTTGGAATTTAAGCAAGCCGAACAAGAACAATTAGCACAAACCAAATCGAGTACAAAAACGGAGAAAAAGAAAGCACCATCTGAAAACAAACAAGCGAAGCGACAACCATCCCAAAAACAACGGCGACTGTCTAATTGGGAACGACGGGAACTTGAAACCCTAGAATCTCAAATTCCTCAACTCGAACAACAAAAAGCAGAATTAGAAAATCGTCTCAATCAGACGCCACCCGAAAAATATAGTGAACTGCAACAATTATCAGAACAAATTGCAACCTTAGATCAACAGATTGAACAAGCCACTGCTCGCTGGCTAGAATTAGCGGAACTGCAATCCTGATAGGTTGTTGGTTTTAAGCTAAATCAAATAATAGGATTTCTGCATCTTCCGTTGCCCGAAGCGCGAGATGGGTTTGTTCACTCACGGCAGCCCCATCACCGGTATGCAACTGCTGATCATTGAGTGTCACTGCCCCTTTCACCACTTGTAACCAAGCATAGCGTTGCGGTAACAGCTTATATTTGATCACATCTCCCACCCCTAACTTGCTCAAATATCATTTTACCTAAATGCGACGAGAAGGCTCTCGCTATACCGAAGGTTAGCTACGTGATGAATCGTCGCCAAACTAATAAAACCCCACTAGGGAAACCTTACCATCAATCAATATGTTATAACTTTAGCATGAGTTCAATGTGATAAATGCTGGTCTTCGAGACGAAATTATATGGAACTAAAGAACAGTTTGCCATCTTAGATGAGGTTCTAAGGACGGCTCTGTTCATCCGTAATAAATGCCTTCGTCTCTGGGAAGATAGACAGGTTAAATCTCGAAACGATCTTTATCGCTACTGTAAAACTCTCGCTGATTCGTTCCCTTGGGCGAAAAAGCTCAATTCTCAGGCTCGTCAAGCAATGGCAGAACGAACATGGTCAGCGATTTCTCGATTCTATGACAATTGTAAGTCTGGGAAAGCCGGCAATAAAGGTTATCCAAAGTACAGGCGTTATCAAACCCGCTTATCCGCAGAATATAAGACTAGTGGGTACAAACTATCGGAGAAAAGGGATCAAATCACTTTCACCGATGGCTTCAAGGCAGGAACCTTCAAAATGCGGGGTGGTCATGACTTAAACTACTATCAGCTTT
>JAHEOB010000049.1 GCA_018610095.1 Halothece sp. MAG | reverse complement strand
GTTATGTATTGCACTGCTGTATGTGGGACACTATCCAGTTCTAGATTTAACCATGAAATTTATTATTTCAGTTCTGACAGTTTGTACCGTCATTGCTGTCATTATGGCAGTTGGAACATCAACAGCAGCAGATGCGGTGAGGGAACAACCTCCCCCTCTCTGGAATCCTGAGGGAATTACATTTGCGATTGCTTTTATGGGATGGATGCCCATTCCCATTGATGCTTCAGTTTGGCTTTCCATATGGACAGGGGAACGTAGCCAACAAACGCATTATCATCCCAGTTTAGCAGAGGCGAATTTTGATTTTAATTTAGGATATCTCTCTGCTGGTTTGATGGGATTACTCTTCTTTTTACTGGGCGCATTAGTCATGTTTGGCAGTGGAGAGAGTTTTTCTGATAATAGTGTCCAGTTTTCGGTTCAAATTATTGAACTTTATAGTCAGACATTGGGAGAATGGAGTCGTCCGCTAATTTCTATTGCAGCGTTAATAACCATGTTTAGTACAATGCTGGCGGTAACGGATGCCTTTCCCCGAGTGATGGCAGCACTATGGACGGAACGTAAGCAACAATTCTGGGAAGATAAAAGTAAAACAGGAATTTATCGCTTATCGCTTTTGGTGATTCCTGGGGTGGCACTATTAATTTTGGCAGTCACAGAAGGTCAAGCCTTTACGGTTTTGGTGGATTTTGCAGCCGGGCTTTCCTTTCTCGCTAGCCCGATTTTGGGATGGTTTAACTTAAAACTGGTATCAGGGAAATGGATGCCAAAAGCAGCCCGTCCTAGCAAACCTTATCAGTATTTTAGTTGGCTTTGTTTACTCTGGCTAATTGTGTTTACTCTGATTTGGTTTTATTGGAAATTTTTTAGTTACTCAAGTTAGTGACGTCGCCTTCCACTACTAGAACTATTTCGATTATTACTGCTAGAACTGCTGTCTGAGGAATTGCGCGATCGCTGCTTGCTTGGTGATGACTTTCGCCTATTAGAATCATTTCGGTGATGACGGTTGGAATCGTTGTCTGAGGAATCTAATAAATCATCATCGTGCCTGTTATTGTGCGATCGGTCGTGATCTTCCCAACGACGGTCAATCTGAAAGTTTTCATGAAGATAAAGAGAGTAGTTTGACTTATCCTTATTAACCCGTAAGTAATTAATTAAGGAGTTTCGATTGTTGCTTGGCTTAACCCGATTAACAGAAACGCGACTGGTTCTCCCCCAAAAACGAGTGGAATCCCCATTTTCTAATTCCACAAGATAGCGGTTAGTTCTCCGTTCTCGATTTTCTCGTATGACATCCGTAACTTTATATTTGCCATTATCAAGTTCCTGCATATGCATCGTTTGATTAAACCCTTTACAAGATGTGATCGTTACACTGACAGGAATAACCAAAATCAGCATAAAATTGTGATGCCATCGCATATTAACCGCATCTCGCTCACTGACGTTAATTATATTTTAGGCAAAGAATTTCCTTAGTAATGTCTCTGTTCTCATCAACTTTAGAAAACTTAAGAAAAATTGTCCGCACTATTACGGAGTGCGGTATTTCTGCTGGATGAGGGATCAAAGGAGAATAAACTAAAGATTGACTGTTTGACTCAGGCTTAGTTAAGGGGTTTGCCAAATTTTATTGTGATATTGTTCCACATCGGCATAGGGATCAACGGGTTCGGAATCATGATCGTGGGAGTGGTGATGATGTCCGTGATTATGACTATGCCCATGATCGTGACTGTGTCCATGATCGCCATTTCCTGAAACGGCAGCCAGACGGAACTTACATGTTTCGCAGTTCATTTGCACTTGCCCGGTTTGGGTTTCAATCTCCCGTTCTCTTAACACTTGTAATAAGTAGGGATGAGTTCCCATTTCAGGGAGACAAGTCATGGCAATATCAGGATATTGTTCTTGTTGTTGGGCAGTGATATCAAAAATTTTCTTGACTAATACTCCCGTAAAGAGGAAATAGGGAAGGACAATAATTCGTTTCGGTTGATAAAAACGGGCGCGATGAAATCCTTCTTCAAGGCGGGGATGGGTAATGCCAACAAAACAGGTTTCAATGGTTTTATAACCACTGCCTTCCCACAGCATGCGGGCTAATTTGCAAACATCTCCGTTGGCATCCGGATCGCTAGAACCTCGTCCCACAAATAAAACAACGGTTTCAGAACGGGGAATCTGATGGGGATTATTTTCTGGAGAATCCAGTTCTGCTAAGCGATCGCGCCATAAGTCTAAAATACTGGGGGTAATGCCAAAATGGCGACCATAACTCAAGCTAATTTGCGGATAGTTTTCTCGGGCGCGATCTAATTCATTAGTAACGTCAAATTTATTGTGTCGCGCTGCAAATAGCAATAATGGAACAGCCGAAAAATCAGTATAGCCCTGTTCCACAGCTTGGGCAATTGCCTGTTGAATGGTGGGGGTGGTTAATTCTAAAAAGCAGGGAATGACAGGACGAGATTGATCCAGTTGTTGATAGGTTTCCGCAAAGTCAATAAAAGTTTGTCGTCCTTGCTGGTCTCTAGTACCATGACCGATTAATAACAAGGGACGCTGTTTCGGTAAAGGAGGGAGTTGTAGATTTTGTTGAGTAATGGATTCGGCAATGGGCATTAATGGATTATCCTCTTTTGAATTGTTCGCTGTAAACTCTTTTGCCTAGAGATGCTATCTTAGCGAATTTTGGAATGAGTATAAATGCTGGGTAGGGGGATAAAAGTGAACGGTGATCTGTAACTGGAACGTTTGGGAACTCTCTCTCTGTGTGTGTCTGCTAACGATTTTACACTAAGTGGGGAATAAGCATTACTCTTTTAGTAGCAAATAATAGAGTTCTCCAGTCCAGTCAACGATTCCAGCGCGACGCCTTGCGGTTTTTCCGCTCCCCAAAAACATATCCACTCGTCCTGGCCCTTGAATGGCACTTCCGGTATCTTGGTCTAACATATATCGAGTAATTACTGGGGTTTCAAGGTCATTATTCTCATTGATATGGGGAAATTGGGTATGAATTAACGCCAAAGCCGCCGGTGGCATCAGTGATTCATCCGT